>CAVKAB010000112.1:0-4427 GCA_963653985.1 Bacteroidaceae bacterium | reverse complement strand
TAATATTTCTTATTTATTAGTAGATTTTGAATCAATTGAATCTATTAATAATTTATTAAATTATTTAAAAGCAAATAATATAAAAATAGATATTTTTATTTCAAATCATGGAATATACCATTTAAAAAAGAAGTTAATTAAAGGAATTGATAACACTTTTTATGTTAATTATTTATCTACTATTTATTTAATTAATAGCTTAATTGAATTAGATAATAATATAAAAATAGTTTCTCAAGTTTCTATTTCATATCATTTTATTCATAAATTGAATAGAAATGAATTTGATTTAAAAAATAGTGATGATTTAACAAAAATATACGCAAATTCTAAATATTATTTAATTTCTTATCTTTTGAAATTAAAAGAATGCGGATCAAATATAGTGATGGTTCATCCTGGAATTTGTTATACAAATTTATTCAAAAAGAAGAATAACGCATACAATAAATTATTTTATGTTTTTGTATCTCCTTTAATGAAATTATTATTTTTAGATCCTAAAAAAGGAAGTTTACCTACAATTGATGGAGTATTTAAAGAAAATTTAGAATATTCTTATTGGATTGGTCCAAAAATTTTTGGAATTTGGGGGAAACCAAAAACATATAAATTAAATAAAAAGATATTGAATAAAGAAAATATAGATTTTATTTATAATTTATCCAATGATTTACTTAAAAGTCTATAAACAAATGGACTTTTTTTATTTTAAGAATATAATTTACAAAAAGGGTGTGAATTTATATGGAAAAGTTAAAGTATATTGAAGGATATAAATCTTCACTTTCTTTAAAAGAAAATGAAGAAGCAATTAAAGATATAAGAAGTAAATTTCAAGATTATTTAGAAGCAAGACTCAATTTATTAAGAGTTACCGCTCCTTTATTTGTTAAATCAAATACTGGTATTAATGACGATTTAAATGGAGTAGAAAAACCAGTTAATTTTAATGTCGACGATGATATTAATTTAGAAATTGTTCATTCATTAGCAAAATGGAAAAGAGACAATGTTGCAAAATATGGTTTAGGTCCTGGAGAAGGGATTGTTACTAATATGAATGCAATTAGAAAAGATGAAGTTAGAGATAATATCCATTCTATTTATGTTGATCAATGGGATTATGAACTTATTATTAATAAGGAAGAAAGAACAATTGCAACATTACAAAAATACGTTGGTAAAGTTTATACCTGTATTTATAATACTGAAAAATATGTTGAAGAAAAGTATGGAATTAAAGGAATTTTACCTGATAAAATCGCATTTATTACAAGTTGTGAATTAATGCAAATTTATCCAGATTTAGAACCTAGTGAAAGAGTTAACGAATTTGTTAAAAAACATAAAGCTGCATTTATTTGTCAAATTGGTTACCCTTTAGCAGATGGAAAACCTCAAGATGGAAGAGCACCTGATTATGATGATTGGAATTTAAATGGAGATATTTTTGTTTATAATCCTGTTTTAGATGAAGCATTAGAATTATCTTCAATGGGTATAAGAGTAGATGCAGAAGCTTTAATTACTCAAGCAAAAGCAAGTAACAAAGAATATATTTTAGATTTACCATATCAACAAAGAGTTATTCATGAAGAAGTTCCTTTTACTTTAGGTGGAGGAATTGGACAATCTAGAATTTGTATGTTTATGCTTAAAAAATTACATATTGGAGAAGTTCAATCATCTTATTGGAGTGAAGAAACTAGAAAAACATTAGAAGAAAAAGAAGTTATTTTACTTTAAATAAATAAATCTATTGGAGAAATCTGGTAGATTTTTTATTTTTTTATTATATTTTTTTTGGACAGTGTAAAGCAATTTACACCCAAAGTGTTAAATAAAACACACCCAAAGTGTAAAGTTGGGTAATAATGAAACAATAAATATTAACTTAAAGTATATAAAGATCTATTAAATTAGTAAGATTTAAAACGATAATCTCATCATGTAATATTGATATAAAAGAGATGATGGAGTATTTGCAATAACAATTGGATGTTTAAAAGATTAAATTTAAAATATTTAGATATCTAGCATATAGAAATAATTTTAAAAAATATTAAAATATATGTAGTTTATTTTAAAGGATTTAATTAATATGAAAAATGAAAAAAATATTGTTGGACTTGGAGAAATGATGTTAAGACTTACAGCACCAAGAGGAAGATTAATTCCAGATGCTGGAGAATTTAATGCAAGTTATGGTGGAGGAGAAGCTAACGTTTTAATTTCTTTATCCCATCTTGGTCATAAGTCAGTCTATCTTTCAAGACTTCCTATTAATGAACTTGGTTTTGCATGTAAAAAGAAATTATTAGCACATGAAGTTGATTGTTCAAATATTATTATGGATAATCACACTTTAGGGATGTATTTTGTAGATATTGCAGAAGGTTCAAGAAGTAGTAATACTTTATACAATAGAAAACATTCAAGTGCATCACATATGAAAAAAACTGATTTTGATTTTGATAAGATTTTTTCAAATGCATCAGTTTTTTATTTAACAGGTATTACACTTGCTATTTCAAAAGAAGCTAGAGAAACTGCACTTTTAGCACTTAAAAAAGCTAAAGAACATGGATGTAAAGTTATTTTTGATTTTAACTATAGAACTAGACTTTTATCTTTAGACGATGCTAAAAAGATTTATCCATTAGTTATTGATTATTGTGATGTTATTTTTGCATCTCCTTGGGATTTAAGAACATTAATTGGGTTTGAAAGTGACGAAAAAGATGATGATAAATTATTCTTTGATGCAATTGAACACTTCCATTTAGATAGAGTTTATACAAAAACTCGTAAGATTATTGCATGTAATGAACATATTCTTAATGGGATTTCTTATTCAAAAGATAGAAAAGTTGAAAGTGGAGAATTTAATTGTTTAATTTATGATCGTATTGGTGCAGGTGATGCTTACGCTGCAGGTATAGTTCATGGATACTTAAAAGGATATAGTGAAGAAAAGACATTATGCCTTGGAATTGCAAATGCAATTTTGAAACAATCTCTTTTTGGAGATTATGCTAAATTCAATGAATCTACTTTACTTGACTTTATTGAAAGTAAAGGAAGAGGAGAAATTAAGAGATAATCTTCTTATTAATTTTAATAGAAGAAGAATCTATAATTTCAAATTCTTTTCCAAATTCATCTTTTAAATTATCATTTAAAGAATAATTAAAATTATTAAATTCAATATTAGATGAATTATAAGAATATAAATAAGTTACCTTGCCTTCAAAGTAAGGTAATTTTTCATATGGTCTTAAATCATGGATATTTTTAACCCATTTAGATTTATTTCCTAATTTTAAAGATACATTATTAAATTTGATATTTTTAATTTGATCTTTATTTTCTCCATAAATAAATATTCCATTTTCAGAATTACATGAAATATTTTCAAAAGTTATATTTGAAATAGTACCTACTTTAGTTTCTTTATTTCTATTTATTGCAGTAATATTGATAGGTTCACTTGCACCCCAATAAACTTTCTTACAAAAGATTCTTGTATCAATATCAATATTTTTAAAATGGATATCACTAATATTACCTTCATCTCTTAATTGAAAAGAAATTCCTCTATTAGAATCATGGATATTTATATTTTCAAAATAGATATTTTTAAAATCACTTGCTGTTTCACTTCCAAATTTAATAGCAGCACTAGTAGTTTTTAAATCACAATTATTTACTTTTATATTTTCGGTATTTCCATACTTTGTAAATGCACTAGTAGTTTTTAAAACAATTGCATCATCAGCACATTCAATTTTACAGTTTCTAATAACAATATTTTTACTATGATCTGGATCAATTCCATCACAATTAGCAACTCTTAAATCATTTTTAATAGTTATTCCATCAATTAAGATATTTTGACTTCCTACAATATGAAGAGTCCAAAAAGAAGAATTAATAAAATGAGCTTTATTAATTTCTAAATTATCTACATTTTCTAAAAATAAAAGTGGCATTCTTGGATAGAATTTTCCATCTATAAAATAGCGATTAATTTCTCCATAGAAAATAGTTCCATTAGCGTCTATTGTACCTTCTCCCATAATCTTAATATTTTTAATATCTTTTCCATAAATAAAATATAAAAAAGGTTTTCCATCATAATCACAATTAGTAAATGAAGGAACATCTAATGAATTGTCTTTAAATAAATTTAAATTAAATAAGTCAAAATCTTTAAAAGAATCACTTGCTTTTAAAACGCTTCCTTCTTCTAAAAATAAAGTAACATCATCTTTTAAAACAATAGTACCTGTTTTAAATTCTTTATTTTTAGGAATTACCACAATTCCTTTATTAATGCTAGCTTCATCAATTGCTTTTTGAATATATAAAGCATTATTTTCATAACTTGGATTTGCTCCAAAATCTTCAATATTGTATTTCAT
>CAVKAB010000111.1:2478-4455 GCA_963653985.1 Bacteroidaceae bacterium | reverse complement strand
GTAAAAGCATACAAATACATGCAATAATTGCTAAAACGATAAAACAAATTCTATAACTCCAAGCAAATCCAACAGAACCTTTTAAAAATCCAGCAAAAACGAATGGGGTATAAGCAAGTAATAAACCAAAGAAATATGTTAATGAAATTGAAGTAGAAATATACATTCTATCTTCTTGAGTTTTACCAAACTCACTAATTAATGCATTGTATGGGGTACAATATAAGGTCATACATGCGTAGAACAAAACTAAGAAAACTAAAATCCAAGTAAAGTTAATCCAACTAATTCCTTCAACAGGTGCAAAGAAAACAACAACAGTTAAAACTGCAAAAGGAATTGCACTATATTGCATAAATGGGATTCTTCTTCCTCTTTTATTTTTAGATCTATCTGATAAACTTGCAACAAGTGGATCAGTAACTGCATCAAAAAGTCTACAAATAAATGCAATTAATCCAAGCAAGGTTAAAACTCCACCAATTACAAGACCTGGTTTTATATATTGGATAGCACCAGCTTCAATATCACTTTGTGTAGGTAAATAGAATGTAACAAGCCAGGTATTAATAATTCCACCTAGCAAGCTCCATCCAAGTTGCCCGATAGCAAATATCCACATTTGCCCTTTCGTTAGTCTTTTCATAAATTTTTTCTCTCCTTATATATTTAATTTTTAATAAAATTTATAAAACTATTTATTAATAACTCGATTTCTTCTTCCTTCTTTTGCTTTTCATCTTGTTTGATAATTGCTTTATTTAAAGCTAATTTTTCACATATTCCAAGTAAAGCATGAGTTGAAGAATAAAAGAAAGTTTCGTAATCAAGATCTTTTTTCAAAGTATTATCACTTATTCCATTATCAATCATTTCTTTATAAATTATTCCAAAGTTTTTAATACCATTTTCGTAATCATCTAATTCTTTAATTTCGTTATGTAAAATATAAACATCCAATTCTTTTAAAAAAGTATAGTAATTTTGATGATCATTAAATATTTTTAAAAATACATCATAGAAATCTTTAACAAGTTCAATTCCAGATTTTGTTTTATCGAAATTAAAATACTTTGGTAATATTTCATTTTGAATTTGAATAGCCGCTTGAATTACTAAATTATCTTTCTTTTTAAAATATCTATAAATAGTAGCTTCTCCAACATTTGTTTTTAACGCTATATCTTTAATTAATACTGATTCAATACCTTTCTTTAAGAATAGGTTCTTGCTTTCATTAATTATATAGTCTCTTCTTACATCCATTAATTTTGACATGATAGACACCCTTTTAATTTGATAGTTAAACTATCATTATTATAATGTAAGCGCTTTCTTTTGTAAATATAATAATTTAATTTATAATAAATTTATGCTCGTTATAGATACTCATGAACATTTATTTGACTCAGAAAATTTAGATGAAATTAAAGAATTATTAATTGAATCTAATAAAAAGTATGAAATTTATGGATCTTTAGTTTCTTTTTCAATAAATGAAAGAGATGATCATCCAAAATCAATCAATAAATTTAATGATGCCTTAAAATACACTTTAAATTTCTGTAAAGAAAATTCTAATTTTAAAATGCTTATTTGGTTTTTGCCAAAACATATGAAAAATTATAAATATTTAGATAATTTTATTACTAAAAATAGAAAATATATTAAAGGATTAAAGATGCATCCTTGGGCAAGTGATATTACAATTGATGATCCAAAATGTGTTCCTTTTATTAAACTTGCTAGAAAACATAATTTGCCAATATTAGTTCATACTGCCCTAGATTATAATAGCCAAATAATTCATCTTGAAAAAGTTGCTAAAAAATTTAAAGATGTTAAATTTATCGCGGCACACTTAGAACTTGAAAGCGATAATAGAAATGCGATTGAAACAATCGCAAGAAATCCGAATATTTATGGAGATTTAGCGTGGGTAAATCCAGAAAATTTATTATATGCTAAAGAATTAAA
>CAVKAB010000111.1:0-2267 GCA_963653985.1 Bacteroidaceae bacterium | reverse complement strand
ACTATAAATTAAATAAAGTCCAAATCAATCTTAAATGGATTGGACAAGTTCCTCCATCAGAGCAACTTCCTCCAGAATTAGTTTTTCCACCACTTGTATTTCCCCAAATAGCTAAAATCAAAATAGTTAATGCAACAATTAAAATAAATACAACAATTGAAATAATTAAATATTTTGATGCTTTTGGATTGTTATCTTTTTCTATATTAAGCTTTTCTTTCTTCACTTATTTTCTCCTTTTTTTGACATATCTTCATTAAATTTCTTATTTACAAGATAATAAATTAAATAAATTGCAGGCATTCCAAGATTAGTTTCAATTAATGAATTTACTATTAATGTTTTAATACTTATTTCATTAAATGGTCTAATTCCATTAATTAATAATGCAAATTCCCACGCAAATTGGACACTTATTCCAATTAAATTTAATTTAATAATATTTGCTACTTCTTTCTTCTTTATAAAAGTAACTAGTATTAATATAAAGTAAGATAAAAATAATGCAAGCCCCATTAATCCATGGTAACTATTTGTAGTACGCATTGTTGTAATAATATTTGTATCTCCAATTGAAGAAATACTTGGTGCTACAATCCACCATGCAATAATTAAAAATATAAAATATTTAGTGTCTTTATCGTTTCTTAGCAATAACCAAATATATACAAAATTAGTAAATCCATAACTTAAAGACATCCAAAGTAATATATAAAATGTATGTAATGAATCACATAATTCATTATTAAAATAAATTGATCTTGAATGTGATAATAAATAAAATCCACAATAATCAACAAGTAAATATAATAATCCACCAAAAATACCAAATAATACTGTTTGATTTTTCTTTCTTATTAAAAGTAATATCAATAAAAGAATTAAAAAGATTGTATCAATAATAATATAAGTTATATTAAAATTACGAGTTGGGGTTATTTCATTTATTAAATTATTCATTTTTATTCTCTATGACTTCTACTTTTTCTTTATTATCTTCTTCTTTTTTAGAAATTGCACCTTTTTTAGATAATTTTACTGTTAATTCTAAAGATAAAATTATAATAAAAGTATGTATTAAAGATGTAATGAATCCACTTAAAGCACGAGTTCCAAATATAATTTCGTAAGTATAATTTAATCTATATGATAGAATCCAACTTGATAAAGGAATCTTAATTAAAAGGAATGTTAATAAAACACTACTTCCAATTAAATAAATATGATAATATTCATTTAATTTACTATTTTTAAATTTCTTATTAATAAAGAACATTCCAAAAATAAAAATTACTCCAAAAAGTGTAAATAAACATGTAATTAATATCTTTAAAGTAGGAGTAAATTCATATTTCTTACTAGTAGCAGTATATGAAAATGTATCATGAGTTAAAGTAAACCAAAAAATTAATCCTAAGAAAATTAAAATTAAGCAAGATAGAAATATTGGATATTTTCTATCTAACTTTATTTTGTCTAATAATTTATAGAAAAAATATGGTAATAATCCTTGAAGGAAAGCAGGAATTGAATATAAAAAATCATAACTACCACCTTGAGGGAATAAAACTGCTCCTAAAAAATCAACTAAAAAGCCAATTAAAGCACCCCAAATAGGGCCTAAAAATAAGCTTGAAAAAATAATAACACTAACACTTAAAGATACCTTTAAAAAAGGCAATCCAAAAAGAGCAGGTATTGATAAAAATCTACTTAAAATAATTCCAAGTGCAATAAATAAAGCACTATATGTAATTTTGTGTAATAAACTTAACTTTTGCATATTAAAAATTCTTCATCTTTTTCTTTAAATCTCTTTCTATATCTCTATTCTTAACCACTTCTCGTTTATCGTATAGTTTTTTACCTTTACCTAAAGCAATTTCAACTTTGCACATACCTTTTTTAAAATAAACTTTAGTAGGAATTAATGTATATCCTTCTTTAATCATTCGATTATTAAACTTTAAAATTTCATTTTTATGTAATAATAATTTTCTACTTCTTAAAGGATCATGATTAAATACTGTAGATTTTTCATATTCTGGAATATTCATATTTAAAATAAAGCATTCATTATTACGAATAATGCAATAACTATCATCAATAGAACAATGGTTATTTCTTAAAGATTTAATTTCGCTTCCTTTTAAAGAAATTCCACATTCTAAAAAATCACTTAAAAAATAATTAAAATGAGCTTTTCTATTTGTTGTAACAATTTTTATATTTTCTTTTTCCATCTATTTACCTAAATAATAATCTAA
>CAVKAB010000110.1:0-4476 GCA_963653985.1 Bacteroidaceae bacterium | reverse complement strand
ATATCTGTAGTAGTTCCAATATTTTCAAATGGAATTTCTGCATTTGATGTTTTAGCTTCAATAGTACCAATCTTTGCAAAAGAGCTTCCTGATTTATTAATTTTGCTAGCTAATGTAGTACTTGCTGTCCACAAATAATATGCTCCAGTTCTATAAAGACCACTATTATTTTTTAAAGTAATTCCAGATTCAGTAACATTACCATCTTCATCGAATGTAGATTGATCAAAATTGATATATGTTCCTTTATTTAAATTAGCTTTACTATTACCATAAACTAAAATATTTCCAGCAGTTAATGCATCATTAACAATAGTTGCAACATTATCACTTGCTTCAATATGGTTTGAATCATCAAATACCCATAATGAGAATCCACTTCCAATAACTGCTAATGCTGAAAGAAGTGGAATTATTGTTCCAATAAATAATTTCTTTTTCATAAATATAATCCCTTAATCGTGTACCGTATCATACAGTCACAATTTCTTTAAAAGGATATACTTTAATTTAAAAAATGTAAAGAAAAATATTTTACAAATTAAGCGTTATTGTTAAATTTCTAAACAACTAAATTAAAATTTATACGATAATTATCGTACTTTATCTCCATCATCTACTATGTGTTATATTAGTAAAAATTTTCAATAATTTTTAATAAATAAAAAGAAAGAGACCTGAATCCCTTTCTTTTCTTGGAAGATATATATTTATTTTTTTATTTCCTATTTAATTAATATATTCTTTAATTATTCAATGAATGCGTCTGCACTATAAGTAACACTAATACTAGTATCCTTAATTAAACTTACCATTCTTTCGTAATCATCTAATGATGTTGGATAATTTTCGGTATAATTAACATTTAAATTACTCCAATCAAAGATATATGTTGATACATAAGAAGAAATTGATGAGTCATCAAAAGCTTTATGATTACTTGCAAGTGAAGTGAATGTATAAGTAGTACCATCTTTAATCCAAGTGTTGAGAGATGTATCTTTATATACACTTTCTTTTCCTAAAGTATGATCTAATGTGATATAGCTTGCTAAAGCATCAGATAATGTAATTGTAGTAGTAAACTTAATATCTGTAGCTTTTTCAATATATCCTGTTTCACTAGTTGATTTAGTAAAATCATAAGAATATTTAGCTTTTAATACTTGATTATCTTCACAAGTAAAATAACATCCATTATCTAAGTTATCGTCCTTTTGATCAAGTACTAATGATGTTTCACCTTCAAGAGTTATGCTTCCACATTTAACAACTTGAGTAAATTCAATTGTGATATTATTGTTGGATAATTTAGCTTCGTTAGTTTCGTTAAAAACCCAAAGTGAGAATCCACTTCCAATTAATCCAATTGATGCAATAGAAGGAATGATTGTTCCTATAAGTAATTTATTTTTCATTTTAATCCCCTTTCATATAAATCTAAACCTATAACGTATGGGATTTTATAATTTAATTGTAAATTATTATTGAAGAATAATACTTAATAACGTTTCTAATTAGTAGAATACATTTAAAGAAAATCTATTTACAATAGTTATAAAATCAATTTAATTTTATTTCTATTTTTATTATATTGTTAAATCCTTAAAAAATTCTTAATATTTAAAAGAAATTTAACACTCGTATTATATAAAAAAGAAATAGAAAAATGTATTGTTTTTTAAATGAGTTTTGAAAACGATTACACTTTTTTTCATTTTGTAAAAAATCTTGAAAACGCCCATAAATAAAGGCTTTTAGATGTTTTACAAAATCGACTTTTTTGTAATATTGTAAAGATTTTGTAAAGGATTTTCATAAAATAAATAGTTCAAAATCTAACTAAATCTTATTTAACAAAAATATCTTTTTGTAAAATATAAATTTTTTATGAACTAAGAAATTTTACACTTTTAAAGAAAGTGTATTAATTTAGAAAAATTCGCAATAAGAAATAAAATTTATATTGCTTATTGAAAAAAATTCTTTATAATAAAGACATGGAAAGAATGACATCACAAAGAAAAGATATCTTAGAAGCTTTAGGATATTTAGGACATGCAAGTTTTCATACAGTATTTGATTATTTAGTAAATAATGGAAAGAAAATTTCATTATCTACTCTCTACCGTAATATTTCATCATTAGAAGATGATAAATATATTAGAAAGGTAGATTTAATCAATGGAGATGAGATTATGTATGAATTAACTCGTCTAGACGAACATGAACATTTCGTATGTACTAGATGTGGCAAAGTTATTGATATCTTTAATAAGAAAAAACATAAACATTACGATGATAATGGAAATTTAATTGAAAAAACAAGTGTTACATATTATGGAGTATGTAAAGATTGTTTAAAGAAAGAAAAGGAGATATAACAATGAAAAAATGGAGATGCTTAGTCTGTGGATATGAATTCGAAAGTGACGATGAAAATCCAGTTTGCCCAGTTTGTGGAGTAGGCAAAGAAGACTTAGAAGAAATTGATGAAGAATCAAAATAAGAATTATTGATACAAAGGAGATTATGAAAATGTCAAAATATTCAGGTACTAAAACAGAACAAAATTTATTACATGCTTTTGCAGGGGAATCACAAGCTCGTAATAAATATACTTTCTTTGCAAGTAAAGCTAAAAAAGAAGGTTATGAACAAATCGCTGCTATTTTCCTTGAAACAGCAGATAATGAAAAAGAACATGCAAAATTATGGTTTAAGGAATTAGAAGGAATTGGATCAACAACTGAAAATTTAGCAGCTGCTGCAAGTGGTGAAAATGAAGAATGGACTTCAATGTATGCAGAATTTGCTAAAACTGCAGAAGAAGAGGGATTCAAAGAATTAGCTGCAAAATTCAGAATGGTTGGACAAGTTGAAAAACACCACGAAGAAAGATATTTAAAATTAAAAGAAAATATCGAAAGTGCTAAAGTCTTTGAAAAAGAAGATAAAGTTACTGTTTGGAAATGTAGAAATTGTGGATATATTATGATTAGTAAAAAAGCTCCAGAAATTTGCCCATGTTGCAAACATCCACAAAGCTATTTCGAAGTTAACGCTGAAAATTATTAATATTTAATTTAAAAGAGATTAGAATGTGCTATCTAATCTCTTTTATTTTATATAAACATTGCCATATATAATGGAAGTGTTATTTTATTATCATTAACTCCTAAATTTCCATTAATTAATTTATAAGTGATTTTTGGATTATAATTTTTAATAAAATTATTTAAAGAAATGCTTGATCCATTTCCTGCTTTAACTTCAATTGGAATTACTTTTCCATCTTTTTGAATTAAAAATTCTATTTCTTGAGAATTATCATCAACTTTATAATAATTTAGCTTGTATCCTCTTTTGGTCAGAATATCACATACTAAATTCTCATAAATTCCACCTTTTGCAGGTCCACTAAGTGTATTTTCTAAAATAGTTTTTTTGGTGTCGAAACCATACATTGCTACCAAAAGACCTATATCATTTAAATAAACTTTATAATAATTTTCTTTCTCATAAGCAAGCAGTGGAATAACTGGTAAAGAAACGTTATAAACGATAGTAACTAAATAGGCATCAACTAACCATTGAACAGAATCTTCAAATTTTCTAGAAGTGCTTCCTTTTTCTATAGATGAAAATTGGAATTTTTTATTTTCTTTTGCAAGTTGTCTTGGAACTGAAGAATAAGTTTTTCTAATTTTTGGTTTTTCATAATTTGTTGCATATTTAATAATATCATCATTGTAATCATTTAAGACTTTTTCTTGCACTTTGTGTACTTCAAAAAAGTTATTTGTTTTAATATATTTATTTACAACATCAGGCATTCCACCAACTACTATATATTCTCTTAATTTCTTAAGCATTTCTTCGTTAACTGGTGATTCAATTTTTTCTTTATTATCAAAATGTTCTTTTAAATATTCAATTGCGTTTTCATTTATTCCAATTGCCCATAAAAATTCTTCAAAATCTAAAGGATACATCATAAGTTGAGTTTCATAACCAACAGGAACAGAGGTAATATTTTTATATTTAATTCCTAATAGTGAACCTGATGCTATAACATCTATATTGTTATTTTGAGCAAGAAATTTTAAAGCAACTCTAGCATTGCCACATTCTTGAATTTCGTCTAAAAATAATAATGTATTTTTTTCAACAAATTTAAAATTTGGTATATAAATTGATAATTTTTTTATTATAGACTCAAAATCCAAATTACCTTCAAAAATTGCCATAAGTTCAGGTTGTTTTACAAAGTTTATACTATAAAAATGTGTATAATTACTTTTTCCAAATTTTTCTACAATATATGTTTTGCCAACTTGTCTTGCCCCTTTTAAAAGAAGACATTCATTATTTTTGTTCTTTTTCCAGTTTTCAAGATCTTTCATTATTTTTCTTTTTAACATTTTTATACCTCTTTACACCCTAATTATACTAAACTTGCATATTTTTGGATAG
>CAVKAB010000109.1:0-4536 GCA_963653985.1 Bacteroidaceae bacterium | reverse complement strand
TCATACCAATACTCATTTCTTTACAAAGAAGTGAAGTATCAAGTTCAAATTCTTTAATTAACCAATTTAAGAATGTAGTATCTTTAACATTCTTTAATTCCATTTGGTTTCTAATAACATCTTTTCCTTTAAGTAATGGAGGAAGCGCAACTTCACCAGGTATATAAGATACCTTTTGCATAACATCATATCTATTTTTAAAAGTGGATTCTCCATTGATTAAGGTTTCTCCTGAATCTGGTCTTGTAAATCCCATTAACATTCTAATTGTAGTAGATTTACCTGCTCCATTAGGACCTAAATATCCAAAGCATTCTCCCTTTTTAACATCAATACTTACATCAAATACGCCTCTACCGTGACCAAAGTCTTTGGTAAGATGATTAATTTCTATAACACTTTCCATGTATTGACCTCCTATCGAGAAATTGCACACTTGCACAATTTCTAGATAGTAGTATAATGATTCTTGTAAAAAATAAAAGACCAAAATATAGATATTGCACAAAATATGCTAAATTGGTCAATAATGAACGAAATGAGGTAAAATATGCAAAAACTTCCAATTGAGAATGAAGATCGAAGAGTAATAAGAAGTAAAAGGGATTTATCTAATGCACTAGATGAATTATTAAATGAAAAGAACTTTGATGATATATCCATCCAAGATATTACTGATAAAGCAATGGTAAGTAAAAATACATTCTATAACAACTTCCTTGATAAGAATGAATTATTAATGTATTTATTTAGAAGATATTCTTTAGAAATATATGAAAGAATTGAACCATTATTTGAAGAATCAGATGATTTAGAAACTATCTCTAAAACATCTTTAAAATATATCATTGAATATTTATCTAATAATTATAAGAAATTTAAAAAGATGATTGATAATGATAGAAGTAAAGCATTATATTGGAATTTCTATAAGTTTATTCAAGAAATAGTATCATTTATCTTTTCTAATTTAAAAGATCAATTACCATTTGATACTCCTTTAGAAATCATATCTCCTTTTTTAGCGGGTGGTATATCTTCTTTAATTTATTCCATGTTTGAAGGAGAGAAAAACTATACCCAAGAAGAAATCTATGGATATTTAGAAAAATTAACAAGAGTAGGAATATTTAGAGATAAATTAAATATTAATAAAAAGTAGGGAATTTAACATTCCTTATTTTTTATTTATATCGATAATTATCGTATTATTTTAATATTTACTTTTTATATACTCACGAGTATAATACTTATAAGTATATAAGAGGTATTATATGTTTTATGGTAGAAAAGAAGAATTAAAAACACTTGAAAAAGAATACTTAAAAGATAATTCATTAGTATCAATATTTGGAACTAGAAGAATTGGAAAAACTTCCTTAATAAATGAATTTATTAAGGATAAAAAAGCGGTTATGTTTCAAGCTAAAGAAGTATCTAATCAAGATAATTTAAAATCTTTTTCTTTTAAGATTCTTGAATCATTTAAAAGAAATGATGAATATATCTATTCTTCTTGGGAAAAAGCATTTGATGCATGTTTAGCATTCTTTAATAACGAAAAAGGAATCATTGTTATAGATGAATACCCATACCTTGTTAAATCATATCCTGGTATTACTTCTATTATTCAAGATTTTTACGATAATAAAATCAAAGATAGTAAGGTTATGCTTATTCTTTCAGGAAGTAATCTTTCATTTATGGAAGAGGAACTTAATGATAAGCAATCCCCATTATATAAACGTATTACCTTAAAAATGAAAATTAATAAACTTCCATTTAATGAAGCTAGTATGTTTTTATCTTCCTATTCTAATGAAGATAAAATTAAATTCTTATGTATCTTTGGAGAATATCCATACTACTTATCTAAAATAAACACTAACTTATCATTTGAAGATAATATTAAAGAATTATTCTTTAATAAGAATTCAGTATTGCTTGATGTCCCTAAAATGATTCTATCTAATACTTTAAGAGAACAAAGTTTCTATAATTCTATACTTCTTGCCCTCGCTGGTAAAAAGAAAGGTTTAAGTGAACTCTCTAAGATCATGGGGGAAGATACTACAAAAATTAATAAATACATTAAAACTTTAGTAAATGCAGAAATTGTTATTAAAAAAGAAATGTTTAATTCTAAAAGAGAAACCTACTACTATATCCTTGATCCAGTGTTAAGATTCTTCTATAAGTATTTATTTAATAATATAGATAAAATAGAAGCAGGATATGGAGAAATGTTATTTAATAGATTAAATGAATCTATTAATCAATTTATCTCATATTCCTTTGAAGATATCTCCATATCATATATGGAATATCTAGGTAAGAATAATAAATTAAATGGATTATTTTACCCTATCCAAAACTTAATCATTGAAAAAAGTGAATTAAATAGATCAATTGAAATAGATGGTATCAGTAGAGATAATGATAACTTACTTGTAATTGAATGTAAGTATACAAATAAGAAAAGAGATATTAATGATTTAAATAAAATGAAAGAGAATACTTCTATTAAAATGTTTAAATCAATTAAACATATTGATTACTACATTATCTCTAAAGCAGGATTTGATGAATCATTAACTTCTTTAAAAGAATCTAATATCCATTTAATATCAATAGATGATATGTTTAAAGAATAAGGAACGAAATTGTTCCTTATTTTTCTTTATTTGTTCCTTAATTTGTAAATCCTAAATCAGATACTTTTAAACTCTTGATACTATTAGTGAATTTGTATCTAGTAATTCTTTTTTCTCCACTAGAAGGTTCAAGGATTCCTTTTTTTACCCAATCAACACACCACTTTGATATTGCTCTTGTAGTAACTCCAAAAAGTTCTGCAAGTTCCTTATTTTTAATTTCATCTTTATTATTTTCTAAACAATATCTAATTAATGTTAAATCTTTTTTAGAATATAAATTAAAATTAAAACCATCTTCTTTTTTAGATGCTTCTTTAGCATCTAGGTATATTTTTTCTGCATTTAACGCCATTACCTTACAAAAATATTCTATCCATATTTCA
Source organism: Bacteroidaceae bacterium (assembly GCA_963653985.1). Taxonomy (GTDB): domain Bacteria; phylum Bacillota_I; class Bacilli_A; order RFN20; family CAG-826; genus Onthovivens. Next base: position 1,496 of record CAVKAB010000109.1, on the reverse strand, counting down.
AGATGTGGAGGATTTTCTCTTCCATTATAAAATAATGCAGGTAACCCCATTTGAAGAGAAGAATAATATCCTTCTAGATCTTGCATATAAAACTCTTCGAAAGAGTTAAATCCATTAAAATCATAATCATTAATCATTAATACATAAGTTGCAAGTGCTCTTGAAGTTCTTCCATTTCCATCTTTAAATGGATGGATTGTTACAAGTCCATAATGAATAACTGCACTTAAAATAGGTATAGGTAAATCTTGATTAGAATAATACCAATTTATTAATTCATTAAGTAATGGTTCTATATCAATGTATTCAGGTGGAATATATTCAGGAGTTCTAGAAATTGAATCATAAACTGCAAATAAGACTCCAGGAGGAGTTTGACCTCTAAAATTAATTCTTTCTAATTTATTTTTCTTTTCAATAATATCATGTAACTTTAAGATAAATTCAATACTAATTTTAGTATTCTTTTTCTTTTCATCTTCTAAAAAAGTAAGAGCATCCCAATAATTTAATACTTCTCTTTCCGCATTTAATCGATTATCTTTTTTGTTTTCTACAACTCTTTTTACTTGGTTATAAGATAATACATTTCCTTCAATACTTGTAGAGAAATGAGTCTTTTTAAGCTTAGCTTCATACATTAATTTTTGTTTCTCTCTAGTAGGTAAATACAAATATTCTAATGCAGTCTTATATTTTTCAATTTCTAGTAATAAATTTACTAAATTATTTGTGTATTTAAAATCTAAATTCATACCCTTATTATATCAAAGAATATTAAAATAGAGAACGATTTTGTTCCTTATTTTGTAATTATCTGTTCTCTATTTTTTTGTTGATTTCCCATCAATAACTGTATATAATACAATTATCAATGGGAAATAAACAATGATATATGATATTGCTAGTTTAAAAATAGAATATAATAAATATTCAGATATTAATCAAAAAATAGCTCTAGAAGTTAAAAAAGGTAATTTAATAAGGGTTAAAAAGGGGGTATACACTGATAATTTAGAAATAGATGCTCCTATTCTTGCAAATTTTTTAATCTCTCCATCTTATATATCTTTTGAATACGCTTTAAGTTATTATGGATTAATTCCTGAAATGGTTACTATGTATACTAGTGCAATGTATAATAAGAAAAATAATGCATACTATAGTGTTAAAAACACTAGATTTGATTATAGATCTATTCCAAATAAAGCATTCCCTTATGGATATACATTAAATAAGAATGAAGAAGGTATTAACTATAAGATCGCTACAAAAGAGAAAGCATTAATGGATACTTTATATTCAAAATACCCAGTTAGGTCTATTAAAGATTTAAAGATATTATTATTTGATGATTTAAGAATTGATGAATATCTCTTTAATAAATTAGATTTTAAATTTATTAAAGAAGTAGCACCTCTATATCATTCAAATACTTTAAATACATTAACAAAATATATAGGAGAATTAGAAAATGAATCAGATAGAAGAAATAA
>CAVKAB010000108.1:0-4550 GCA_963653985.1 Bacteroidaceae bacterium | reverse complement strand
CATGGTTACTACTATCAACTCTATACTGGTGTATTTGAACTTGAATAATATTAAAATCTCTCTAGAATTCTCTAGGGAGATTTTTTGCATTTAAAAAGACCTATTTAAAAATAAGTCTTAATAAAATTTATAATTCAATATATTCAATTTTAGAATCATGTTTTAAAGTTTTTGAATTATAAGAGATTCCAAGTAGTAACGCTTTACCTTTATATCCATTAAATACACTTGAATAATCTTTTTCTTTTATCTGATTAATAGCGTTTTCTACTGGTTCATCTACTTTTAATTCAATAACCATAGGAATATGGTTATTGTCTAATGGAGTAAAGGTTAAATCTGCTCTTCCAATAGTACTGGTATCTTCTTTCCTAATAGAATAAAATTCATTTGTGTGATAATAAGAAATATGAACAATAACACCTAATACATCTTCTTTATTTTTATTAAACATTGATGCTAATTCTTTATGATTAATATCTAAAGTTTCATTAATAAATTTAGTATTACCTTTTAACGTTTCTTCAAATAATTTTAAAGAATTAGAGATTGGATCATAAATATTTTTCCATTTTAATTTCTTTAAACCAGTTTCAAATTCTTTTGAAATCTCATAATTTGGAATATAGCATTCTTTTTTATTTTCGTCATATCCTAAATATCCAAGATGTATAAGAATTGTTAATGCAGCATCAGTTGAATCAACTTTAGTTAAATCATTTTCAAACATTGAACAATCAACATTAATCTTTTTTCCTGTAAGCATCAAAGCAATTTTATCTTTTAAAACTCCATTATCATAATTCATATAATTTGTTACTGCTTCTGTTGCACTAGTAGAAGTCCAATAATCATTAAATGATTTTTCAGTAATAGCTTCAACAACAGATTTTGGATTATAAATATCTAAATTTTCAATATGGTATCCGTTATACCATTTTTTCATTTCTTTAAAATCAATATTGTTTATTTGACATAAATCTTTAACTTCATTTTCAGTAAAACCAATATATTCATTTAATCCACGTGGAGTAATCATATTGTATTCTTTAAACATATTTAAACAAGATTCAGTATTGTATCTTTTAATAGGAAGAATACCTGTCATATAAACAAGATCAATACATTTTGAGACATCACTAGCTTTAAATAAACTTCTAAGTAATAAAATAAAATCATCACATAGTTTTGAATTTGGTTCTTCTCTAAAAATTACATCCCATTCATCAATTAAAAAGATAAACTTTTCATTTAATTTACGATTTATTGTTTTTATTGCTTTTCCAATTGTATCTTCATCTTTTGTTAAAATATTTGGAAAAACTTCATTTAAATCTTTAATAACGTATTTTACCATCTCATTTAAAAAATTATCATGAGCATCACTATATAAGCTTGCCATATCAAGCCAAATAACATTATGTTTATTTAAATGATCTAAAAAAGTATTAGATTTTGATATCTTAAGATTACTAAATAAATCTTTTGAATCAGCACCTTTAGAATAATATGAATTAAGCATTGAAAGAGTAGTAGTTTTACCAAATCTACGAGGACGAGTAACACACATAAATTTATTTGATGGTTTTGATAAATTATAATTTGTAATTTCAATTATTTTAGATTTATCTACAAAAATTGTATCATTTACGTAATCTTCAAAATCACTTCTTTGATTTAAATAATATGCCATATGTTACCTCCTTAATTATTAATATTATATATTAAAATTTATAAATGTTCTACTTGTGAAATTTCTCTAAAATTAAGTGATTTTGCATTTAAAAAGACCTATTTAATAAATAAGTCTTGAGTAATTAATGGGTATGAATTGTAAAAATTAAAAATCCAGTAAGTAATATCCCAAGTAAGATATAAATAAATGAATATTTGGATTTATATTCTTTAAATGCTTGAGGAAGAAGTTCTATAAATAAAACATATAATAAAGAACCACTTGAAATAGAAAGAATAATGCCTTCTCCAACTCCTTCTAAATTTAAAGAAGTTAGGAATAATCCTAAGAGTGCAAAGATTAAAGCAGGTAATGAAGATAAAGTAGTGAGTAAGAAAGAAAAACTATTTTTCTTTTCACTTAATTTAAAACTTGACGCCATTGAATAAGAAATAATTAAATTATGAATAAATAAAATAAATGCAGTAATTATTCCATTTGAAGTAGAAGAAACGAAACTAAAACCCAAGGATAATCCTTCAGGAATATTATGAATTGCAATCGCACCTAAAAAGATTAAAGAAGAAATAAATAAAGAATGATTTTCAGTATCTATTTCGTTACTATGTAAATGATCATGACATTCTTCTTTATCATCATTATCGTGATGATGATTGAAAGTTAAATGATGCAATAATTCATGAGTTAAAAAGAATAATAATCCTACTCCTAAAATAATTAAACATGGAATTAAAACATTTAATGCCTTAGAATCACTCATTTCTTCAAAAGATTCTATTGATTCATGGATTAATTCTAAGAAAATTAATGCAATAATTGCACCAAGTGAGAAATTTTGTAATCCCTTAGATAATTCTTTAGGGATTCTTTTAATATATAAAGCAAGAGTGCTTCCTAAAATACTTGCAAGTAAGGTTGCAATACATATAAATAATACGTTAATAATCATACTTTGAATATTATATTTATTTTTTACTAGTTTGCAATTAATATACTAAAAATATATGCTTTATAATTTAAAAACGATGTATTTTAATGTAAAATATTCATTATATGTTACTTGATAAATTAAACGAAAATAAAGATTTAAAATCTTTTACGATAGATGAACTTAATCTTTTGGGTGATGAAATTAAAGATTTAATTATTAAAAAATGTAGTGTTACAGGAGGACATTTAGGTCCTAATCTTGGAGTTATTGAATTAACAATTGCGATTCATTATGTTTTTGATTTAGAAAATGATAAATTAATTTTTGATGTATCTCATCAATCATATACCCATAAAATTTTAACAAATCGAAAAGAAGGATTTATTGATCCATCAAAATACAATCTTTATAGTGGATTTTCTAATTTTGAAGAATCTAAATATGATTTATTTAAATTAGGTCATACATCCTCTTCAATTTCACTTTCTAGTGGACTTTGTAAAGCAAGAGAACTTTTAAATGAAAATTACAAGATTATTAATGTTATTGGAGATGGAAGTTTATCTGGAGGAGAAGCTTTAGAAGGATTAAATAATGTTTCTTCATTAAATTCTCAATATTTAATTATTGTTAACGATAACGAAATGAGTATTGAAGAAAATAAAGGAGGGCTTTATAAATCTTTAAAAGATTTAAGAGAATCTAATGGAACATCTTCAAATAATATTTTTAAAGCGTTTAATTTAGATTACACTTATTTAGAAGATGGAAATGATATTGAAAAATTAATTAATAAATTAAATGAAGTTAAAAATATTAATCATCCTTTAATACTTCATATCCATACTTTAAAAGGTAAAGGATATAATCCATCAATTAAAAATAAAGAAAAATATCATTTTGCAATGCCTTTTAATATTGAAAGTGGTGAATTTAATTCTTCTTCGCCTCGTCTTTCTTATAGTGAAATTTCTTATAATTTCTTTAGTGATTTAATGGATAAAGATAAAAGTGTTATTTTATTAACTAGTGCAGTTGCATATCTTTTTGGATTTACAAAAGAAAGAAGAGAAAAATATAAAGATCAATTTGTAGATACTGGAATTGCAGAAGCTCATACAGTAAGTTTTTTAGCAGGTCTTGCAAAAGGAAACTTACATGCTTATTACCCAGTTACTTGTTCATTCCTTCAAAGAGGATATGATCAATTAATTGAAGATATTGCATTAAATAACGTAAGTGCTACTTTACTTATTTGCTTTGGATCAATTTATTCTTCAAAAGATGTAACTCATATTGGAATATTTGATGAAGCGATGCTTTCTAATATTCCAAATTTAATTTATCTTGATCCTACAAGTAAAGAAGAATATTTAAAAATACTTGAATATTCTTATAAAGAAAAACATATGCCTCTTGCAATAAGAGTACCTGCAAAAATTGTAGAAGATAATAAAGAAGATAATACCGATTATTCTTTAATTAATAAATCAAAAATAGTAAGTAAAGGGGAAGGTGTTGCAATTTTTTACACTGGAAATTTAGAATTTTTGGGGAAAGAAATTGAAAATGAATTAAATAAAATAAATATTAAACCTACCTTAATCCGTCAAAGATTCTTATCAGGAATTGATAAGGAATTAATTGATGAATTAACTTTAAATCATAAATTATTTATTACTTTAGAAGATTCTTTATTAAGTGCAGGATTTGGAGAAAAAATATCTTCGTATTTAGGGAATAAAAATGTTTATTCTTTAAACTATGGATTAAAGAAAGAATTCATCGATAGATACGATATTAATGATATTTTTTATAAAAATAGACTAAACAAATATTTAATTATTGATGATATTAAAAAATTATTAATAAAATAATTATATTATTAGCAATCTTAAATATTAAGTGCTAAAATATAGGCAT
>CAVKAB010000107.1:0-4566 GCA_963653985.1 Bacteroidaceae bacterium | reverse complement strand
AATATATCTTCCTCCAGATCCATATTCTCTTCCAATAGTAATAATCATATTTTTTACCTTCTTTATATGTAATTATTTTATCATTTTTTTATAGTTTAGATAAGTTAAAATTCAGTTTTTTAATACTTTTTATTTTATAAAATTGAGTTTTCTTACTATATGTTAAAACTATTTTCTAGTATAATAATAAAAATATTTTTGAAAGTGATTTGTATGAAAAACAAAAGAAAAATTGAAAGATTAAAATATCATTTTGAACCTAAGAAAGGATGGATGAATGATCCAAATGGATTATGTAAATTTAATGGAATTTATCATGCTTTTTTTCAATATTATCCATACGCTAAAGTATGGGGACCAATGCATTGGGGACATGCTATTAGTAAAGATTTAATTCATTGGGAAGAATTAGAACCTGCATTAATACCTGACCAACCTTATGAAAATTCTGGAGGTTGTTTTTCTGGAAGTGCTATTGAAAAAGATGGTGTTTTATATTTATTTTATACATCAGTTTCAAAAGAATTAGGCCAAACTCAATCTCTTGCAATAAGTCATGATGGAATTCATTTTGAAAAATATGATAAAAATCCAATTATTGATAAAGTTCCAAGTGATGGAAGTCAAGATTTTCGTGATCCAAAAGTTTTTAAATTTAATGATAAATATTTGATGATTTGTGGATCAGGGAAAAATGGAGTAGGTAAGGTTTTACTTTTTGAATCTGAAAATTTATTTAATTGGACATATGTTGGAGTTCTTTTTGAAGATAAAAGTTGTGGAGAAGCTATTGAATGCCCTGATCTTTTTAAACTTGGTGATGATTATGTTTTGATGTTTTCAATGATGAATAAATATTTATATTCTACTAATTTTATTGTTGGATCATTTGATGGTAAACATTTTATTGAAAAATATCGTACACAAAATGAAGCAGGCCCTGAATTTTATGCACCACAAACTTTTTTTGATGGAGAGAGAAGAATAATTATTGGATGGATGTTTAGTTGGACAAAAGCACCAGATAAATACGCTAATTATGCAGGTGCTCTTTCAATTCCAAGAGAATTAAAAATAGAAAATGAGGAACTTTTAAATTATCCAGTTAAAGAAGCTTGGTCTTTACTTAAAAAAGAATGTAAAGGAGTTAAAATTAAAAATAATAAATTATACGCTTTTAAAAGAAAGTTTAATCTTAAAGAAGCTCCAAAAGATATTGCAATTTTAGAAGATACTAAAACTATTGAAATATTTATTAATTATGGGGAAGAATCCTTTACTTTATGGAAAAAGAAAGATACTTTATTTGATAAATATAGATACAAAAAAGAAAAACAAAAAGAAGCAAAGAAAAATAATAAAAATTAATTATTTAGAATTCTTTTTTTAATTCTCTTTCCATTAACAATTTAATTTCTTCACTAGGAATTTTATTTAAAAACAATACATTATATAAACTTTGAGTAATTGGCATTTCAATATTATATTTTTGACATGCTTCATTTAAAAATTTACAAGCGTTTATACCTTCAACGGTGATTTTATTATTTTCCATCAATTCTTTTGCGTCATTTCTTTTTCCAATTTCATATCCAAAAGAAAAATTACGAGATGAAAAAGAAGAACAAGTTAAAAATAAATCTCCAATCCCAGTTAATCCTAAAAATGTTTCTTTTTTAGCACCTTTAAACATTCCAAATTTACACATTTCATGTAAACCTCTAGTAATTAACGCAGCTTTTGCATTATCTTTATATCCAAGACCAGTAGCAATTCCACTAGCAATAGCGATAACATTTTTAATACATGCAGCATATTCTGCACCAATTTCATCATCGTTTGTATATACTCTAAAATAAGAATTAGAGAATAATTCTTGAACAATTTTAGAATATTTTGTGTTTTTTGAAACTGCACTTACTAAAGTTAATTCTTTAGATGCAACTTCTATTGCAAAAGATGGACCAATTAAAGAAACTACATCTTTATAAGAAAAATCTTTTAAATAATTTTTAATAGTATCAGATAAAGGAGAAAAAGTTATTTTATCTAATCCTTTTGAAACGTTAATAATTAAAACATCTCCTTTATTATATTTTTTAATTTCATTACAAATATATTCTAAAGTAGAGGAAGGAGTTGCAATTAAAATTACATCTGGATTAAATTCATCCAATGAATATCTAATATCATTAGTAGATTTTAAATTATTATTCAATTTAATATCTTTTAAATATTTAGAATTTGTATGATTAGAATTAATTTCATTAACTTCATTAATATTTCTTCCATAAAGTAAAACTTCATGATTATTGTCACTTAATACATTTCCAAGTGCTGTTCCCCAAGCACCACTTCCTAAAACAGTTATTTTCATATCAATATTTTATTAGATTTATTAATAAAAATTAAGTTATTTTAAAATTTACATTTTCTTTACAATTTTTTACATATCCAAGGTTTAATCAAAAATTTATTAATCTAATAATATAGTCGTTAAGTTTTATTAGGAGAAATTTAAAAGAATATGAAAAACTTTAAAAAATGCTTTGTTAGCTTAGTAGTCTTAGGTACACTTGCAAGTTGTGGAGGAAATTCAAGTACATTTGATACTTCAAAAAATATTAATTTATATACAAGAGATACAACAAGTGGTACTCGTGATGGATTCTTTACAAAAATTGGTCTTGAAAGTGCAAAAGCAAGAGATGATAAAAATCCAGACAATTCAGGAGATAATAGAATTAAATCAAGTGTTGTAACTGTTTCAAGTAATGCTGATATGTTAGTAAAAGTTCAAAATGATGTTTATGGACTTGGCTATGCATCACTTGCTAGTGTTGAAGAAGATACAACAGGAAAAATTAAAGGCTTAGAATATGAAGGTGTTAAAGCAAGCGAATCTACAGTATTAGATGGCACTTATAAATTAACAAGAAACTTCAACTATATTATTAGAAGTGAATATTCAGATTCTAAAAAAGGTAAACTTTGTAGTGCTTTTGTTGCATTTATGTTTTCTAAAGATGGAAAACGTATTATGAAAGAAAGTGATGGTATTTTAACTGTTAGTGGTTCATCTTGGAGTGAACTTTCAAAAGAATATGAAGATGTTTTAAACGATGAATCTTTAAGTTTTGAAATTAAAGTTGGTGGATCAACTTCAGTTCAAAAGATGTCTCAAAAATTAACATCATCTTTTAAAGAATATGTTAAATCTTCAAATGTTAAATTTACACATAATCATGGTGGAAGTGGAGACGCTTATAAATATACTCAAGGTGCAGAAAAAGATAGTGTTAGTGCATTAGATATTGCTTTTTTAAGTAGAGAATTAAAATCAAGTGAAGCTGCTGCTAGTGGAACTGCAGGAAAAATGTGTGTTGATGCTATTGTTCCAATCGTTAATAGCGAAAATACTTATGTTTCAACAACTGCTACAGTTTTAGCAAGTATGTATAGTAAAGATGGTAAAAATGATAATGGTGATTCAGTTGGAACAGTTTCAACTTGGAGTGAAGTCATTAAATAAAATTTACAAAATCTTTACAATTCTTTACAATCGCTAGGTATAAAGAAAAAGTATTAATCCTTAATATATTGATGTATGGAAAATATATTAAGTGAAGAAAAGATATTAAAAAATTCAAAAAGAAAGACAATACTTGATAAAAGTATGTTCTTTCTTTTTTTATTTATTGCACTAATTTGTACTAGTGTAATTGTTATTACAGTTGTAGTTATTTTAGTAAAAGGTATTTCACCTTTCTTTAAAAATTATTCAACTGATCCAAGTGTAGTAGTTACTCCTTCTTTTAAAGAATTCTTATTTGGATTTAATTGGAGTAATTATGGAGCATTTTATTTATTATTAAATACTTTAATTGCAGTTATTTTATCTTTAATAATTTCAATTCCAGTATCTATTTTAACTGCTCTTTTTATTACACGTATCGCTCCAAAACCAATTGCAATCTTCTTTAAAAGTGGAATTGAACTTTTATCATCAATTCCATCTATTATTTTTGGTTTATTTGGTCAAATGGTTGTGTGTCCTTTTGTAAATAATTTTGCTACTTTATTAGGATTTCAAACAATGGGAGGAGCTAGTTTACTTTCGGGAATTATTATTCTTGCATGTATGTCAATTCCTACTATTACAATTGTTTCAATTACATCTCTTCAAAGTGTTGAAAAATCTTATATTGAAGGAAGTATTGCTTTAGGTGCTACTAAAAGTGAAACTAATTTTAAGGTAGTTATTAAAGGTGCTACAAGTGGAATCATTAGTGGAATCATTTTAGGAATTGGAAGAAGTCTTGGAGAAGCTACTGCAATTTCTTTAGTAATTGGAAATGCTTTAAAAGGACCTACATTATTCTTATTTGATCCATCAAGTACATTAACTACTATTATGATGCTTGGACTAACTGAAGCTAGTGGACTTGAATATGATATGAAATTTACTTTAGGAATCTATTTAATGCTTGTAATTATCGTTACTAATTTAATTTTAAATGGATTTAAAAATAGAATTACTAATCCATATAAAAAAGAAAATAAAGT
>CAVKAB010000106.1:0-4662 GCA_963653985.1 Bacteroidaceae bacterium | reverse complement strand
ATCGTTTACAATTGTTTAATTAGTTTTAAAATTAGATTAAGGAAATTTATTATGAGAATTAGAAAAATTAATTTATTATTACTTAGTTCTTTATTTATATTAACTTCATGCAATAATGCAATCGAAGAAGAATATAAGCAAGATGAAAACAAAGTTTTAGTTAAAGATTTTACTTTAAAAGATGCTAAAGAATGTGTAGATACTTATTATAAATTGCAATATGAAACAGATGTAAGAAAATATAGCAAACTTGATATCTATTATTATTTAGGTTCATATTCAGATTCTAAAATTGTTTTTATTCAAGATATACTTATTGATAGTGTAACCAATGATGGAACAATAAAAGTTGATTGGTATGATACAATTGGTGAAGAAAAAATTGAAAATTTTATTTTTAAATGGCATTTTGATAGATTTTGTGTTAGAAATCCAAGAGTTTATTATAACGACAATATGTATTCTATTACTGATGCATATAATAATAAGATTTTAAGTTATGAAGATTTAGTTACTTTAAACGATATTTGGAATAAAAGAAGATCCGAATATAGAGTTTTTTATAGATTTGTTGGAGATGATTTATTATGAGATTCAACTTTAAAAAAAGTATTATTGCTCTTTTAATATTGCCAATGTTATCAGGATGTTCTAATGATAATCAAATTATTAGTGGGGATTTTACTTTAAGAGAAGCAAAAAAATATGCTAATGATTATTTAAGAGTAGTATTTAATCAAAGTACTTTAAAAGGCCATGAAATAAATATTTATCTTAATCTTGGAAGATACAACAATAATAAAGGCATTATATTATTGATGGAGTATCGCCCTATTGATATGTCAGAAGGTATGGAATGTGATTATTTTATAGAGCAAATTGAAAAATTCCGTTTTGATTGGGATAGGGAATTATTAAATTGTTCTTGTCAAGCTGGAAGATATTATGAAAATAATAATGTATATACTTTAACTGAAGCATATGAAAAATCATTATTAAATATTAATGATATTAAAACTGCTTACCATAATTTAGAAATGTATAATTCAATTGATGGAGTTAGAGTAGATTACACATTCAAAGATAAAATAGAGTAAGAATGGAGAAATCCATTCTTTTTCTTTTGAAAAATTATTAAAAAGAATATAATTTTAAAGATTATGAGTAATATTTTAGATTATTTATCTTGGAGAGGAGATTTAAGTTTTAGAAAATCTTCATTTAATGAAGTTGATAGTTTAATCCTCAATAGATTAAGTTATCTTCCTTTAGAGTCTTTAATTAAAGAAAATGAAGAAATATCCATTAAAGAATTATTTAATAGATTTAAAAATATTAATAAAGATAAATTATTTTTATTAAGAGAAGAAGATGAGATATTACTTGAAAAATTAGCTACCTCAATTAGATTTAAAGAATGCATTATTAGTGATTTTAAAAGTATTATTCAAAAAGAAAATGAAATGCAATTTGCAGCATTAACTATTAGATATAATCTAGATTCTAAAATATATATTGCATTTAGAGGGACTGATACATCTTTAACTGGAATTAAAGAAGATTTTAATATGAATTTTTTAGATGTTGTTCCAAGTGAAATCTACGCATCTAAATATTTAAAAGAAATATCTAATAAATATAAAGATAAAGAGATTAGACTTGGAGGACATTCTAAAGGTGGAAGAATTGCAATATTTGCAAGTTTTGATCAAGATGAAGATGTAATTAAAAGAATTAGAAAAATATATAATGATGATGGACCTGGATTTAATGATGAAATAATTAAAGAATTAAAATTAAAAGAAGGTTATAGCAATATCGTTAATAAAATAGTTACTTTTATTCCAGAAAGTTCTCTAATTGGAATATTATTTAATCATGAAGAAAAAGTAATTATTATTAAATCTAACGAAAATGGAATGAAATCACATAATATTTATTCTTGGGAAATATTAAATACATTTTTAGTTAAAGGAGAAAGATTAAAAGAATCGTCTAAATTTTTAGATAAAACATTTATATCATGGATGAAAACACTTGATATATCTACTCGAAAAGATGTTATTGATTGTGTATTTGACATTTTTAGTAACACTAAGATTGAAAAAGCTAGAGATTTTAATGATGGAATGATTAAAAATATCTCTACCATTTTAAAAGGATATAGTAATCTTACAAAAGAAAATAAAAAAAGAATTAAAGAAACCTTAGGGTTGTTATTTAAGTCTTTAAAAGATAACGCTTTAATTGAAATTAAATCTAATAAGGAAGAAAACAGACATAAAAAGTATGAATTATTAGAAAAGAAAGCAAACAAATAGAAGAAATTTTATCTCACAAATATAGTAAAGATGCATTAGTAATATTTCTTGATGAAAATGCTTTAATTACAATTGATAGAAAAGAATATCAACTTAAAAGGATGAATCGATTGTTATGGAAAAAGGATTATCGCACGTTTTATCTATAGAATCTAATTTTAAAATGATTTTTTAAAATCAATAATTATTAAAAAATGCCTTAGATTAATTCCTAGGGCATATTTTATATTAAATTAGTTTTCTTCAATTTTGTGTAATGTTCCACCAGTTTTTTCCATTTGTTCAATACTTCTTTTTAATATTTCTTGATTTTCTTTGGAATAAAAAGGATCACTTTTAACTTTAGAATTCTTATTTTCGTTTATATTTAATTTTGTAATAATAGTTTTTCCCATATAAATACTTCCTTTTTTACTTTTAAATTAATATTAATAATTTAATTGAAATATTTCATTATATCTAAAAATTCTTTGAATCTAGGAAGGGTAAAATCAACTTTTCCATATCCATCAGGTTTAATAATTTCTTTTTCAATTAATTTATTACGATAATTTTGGAAATTACTTTCTTTCATATTAGAATTTTTCATTATTTCTTTTGCGTCTTTATTTATTGAATTAGAAATTGCAAAACATAATTCTTGTTCTTTTTTAGTTAAATCTTTCCAGATGACGTCATATCCATTACTTTGTAAATATTTATCATAATTATTTAATAAAGTGTTATTAATCTCTTTAGAATCACTTTCAAAGAAAAGATATCCTAAAACTTGATACGCAAAAGCGTAGCCTTTAGTTAACTTAGAAAGAGAAACTGTTAAAGAAAAATCAATATTTAATAGTCTTTCATATTCTTTTGCAATGCTTATTTTACTTAAAGGAGTTAAGCTTATTTTTGGAGTTCTAGATAAAAAACTTGATGAATTAGCGCTTATTAAAGCATTAATGTTATTTTTTAGTCCTGTCATTAAAAAGAAGATATTATAATTTTTACCAATCATCGATTGATAAAAATTAGCAAATTTTTTAATTTCACCAGAAGAAGTAACTTCATCAATTGTAATAAGTACTTTTTTATTATTTTCATTTGCTTTCTTTAATAAATTTTCAAAAATAATTTCTGGATTTGTAATTACTTCTTTATTTCCAAGTTGTAATGAAAATATTTTAGCGTCTAAACAAATGGACCAATTTAAATATAAATTGAATTTCTTTCCTTCTTGTAATAATTTTTCAGATAAATCTTTTATGATATCGCCTTGGGAATTAATGTCTAAAGTTATCCAATCTTTTGATTTAGATAATTCATTATAGATTGATCTTAGCATTACAGTTTTTCCACTTCCTCTTATACCAGTAATTAAATATGCATAAGTGGAAGGGTTTTTACTATTAAAAGTGTTTAATATTTCTTCGTATTGCTCAGGTCTTGCAATAATACTAAGTGGTGACTTACCATACATTAAACTAAAAGGGTTATTTTCTTTCATGTTATACCTCCAATTGTGCAACTTTGTGTAACTTTAATAATATTATGCAACTTTATGCAACTTCAAAAATATTGTGCAACTTTGTGTAATTTTTAAAAGAATTGTGTTCATGTTGATTTATTAATATAAATTTGGTAAACTAATAATAATAAAAAGGAGAGCAAATATGAAAAATAAGCGATATTTAACATTATTATTTTTACCTTTTTTAATAATTTCTTGTAATGAGAAAAAGTTAGAATCTTATTATATAGATAGTATTTATAAGCTTGGTAATAAGGTAGAATATTTTGAGTTAAAGGATTCTGCTATAAGTTATTCATCATTAAATGAATGGCAGGATTATAAAGAATTTAATAACAAATCTATTAAAGATACTAATTTGTTAATTAAAGATTTAATGGAATCTGCTACTTTTTATGAAATTCCACCTCATGATGGATATAATCGCGATTGGCTTGGGTTTATTGATGGGAATAATTATTTAAAAATAGATTTTGAAGATTTTTTAATCAATTCTGATTATTTTGATGATTCTTATTTCTTTGGGGTGTATAGTTTTATAGATGGAACTTATTACTCATCATCTTATGCTGTATTTAAAGATGGAAATCTCTATAATAGATTGGCTAATTTTTATAATGATGCATTAAATAATACAATTGGAAATAAATATCAACTTTGGGGGCTCGATGATCCTTTTTCTAAGTTCTAATTTTATTAAAATAAATTTATTTTTTGAATCTTGCTTTAATTAAGAAGCAAGATTTTTTAATGGAAGCATAAATAAGATAGTTTTTAATCAATAATATTGAATTTGGATTTTAAAAGTATAAAATATTTATCTTGAGG
>CAVKAB010000105.1:0-4683 GCA_963653985.1 Bacteroidaceae bacterium | reverse complement strand
TATATAATGAAGTATTAAATGAAGCATTACTTAAAAGATGGAGTGATGTAGAAGAAATTGCTAAATGGGCATATTTTGTTACTGTAATTAATAAATCTATGACTGCTCAAGATATATTGATTGATAATGGAGAAGCTGCTAACTTTAATTTTGTATGGTAAAAATGACTCTTATAAAAAAATTCATAAGAGTTTTTTTTAACAAGAAAAATAGTAGTAACTCCAAAAAATACTAAAATTAGTATAATTTGGACTAAATTTTAATTTTTAAAAATCTTGATATTTATCATAACTATTTTAATTTCGTTACTTTTGTAACTCCAAAAAATACTAAATCTAGTAAAATTTGGAGTTGTATTGTATAATAATATTATGATTTATAAAAGAGAAATTTTACCTCAAATTATTCAAAGTATAGAGGAATATCCAATTACGTTAATTACAGGTGCAAGACAGGTTGGAAAGACAACACTAGTTAGTGAAATTGAAAGAACTTATAATTATAAGTATCTTTCTTTTGATGATTCTTTATTACTTGAGGAAGCAAAAAAATCCCCTAGAGAATTTTTAGATAAATATGGAGACCATTTAATTTTAGATGAAGTTCAAAAGGTTAAAGAAATTTTTATAGAACTTGAAAGAAAAGTAAATGAAACAAGAAGATTAAAAGGTAGTCAAGTAGCTAATGGAATGTATATTTTAACAGGTTCACAAAAATTTGATCTTATGAAGGAAGTAAGTGAATCAATGTCTGGAAGAGTTGGAATTATTAACATGCCTCCTTTAAGTCAAAAAGAAATTAGAGGATGGAGTAATGATAATCAAATATTTAGAATTAATAATGAAAAAATGTTTAAATTTAATCTTTCAAGAAATTTATCAAATGAAGATTTGTATGAATCTATTTTAAGGGGATTTTATCCTGCTAGATGGGAAATAGAAAATAAACCTATTAAAAATTACTATTCTAACTATATAAAAACTTATATAGAAAGAGATGTTATGGATATTATCAACATTAAAGATAAGTTAAAGTTTGAAAATTTCTTAAAAGTAATTGCATCTTTAACAGGAGAAGAATTAAATATTGATAATATTTCTAAAGTTATTGGAATTGATAATAAAACTGTTAATAGCTGGATTAATATATGTTTAACAGGGGATATTATATCTTTATTATCTCCTTATAATGAAACTTCAATTAATAAAAGAATAGTAAAAAGAAATAAATTATATTTTTCTGATACAGGACTTGCTTGTTATTTAATTGGCATTGATTCAATTGATACTTTATTAATGTCTCCATTTAAAGGGAGAATTGTTGAAACTTATATCTACAATGAAATAAGAAAATCCTATTTAAATAATAATGTTGAATTTGATGCTTATTATTATCGTGACAATAACCAAAATGAAATTGATCTAGTTATTTTAAAAGATGGGAAACTTGATTTAATTGAATCTAAAGCAGGAAGAAATTTTGGAACTAATTCTATTAAAGGATTTAATCAACTTAATGATTCTATTTATGATTTTAATGGGAAATGTATTTTTTGTTTAGATGAAGATATATCAAAAATATCTTCAAATATATATGCTTTCCCAGTTAAATGTATTTAAAAATGATATTTTGCTTAGAAATCATTAATTAGATTCTTATTGTAACATATTATATTGTATATAACACCTTATAGGTTTAAAATATAACCTAATAGGAGATTTTTATGGGACAAGCGATTTTTAGTGTTAGAATGGACGAAGATTTAAAAAAAGAATTTGAAGAACTTTGCAATGATTTCGGAATGAATATGACAACTGCAATTAATATTTTTGCAAAAGCAGTAGTGAGAGAAAGAAAAATTCCTTTTGAAATTCAGGAAAGTAAAAAAGCAAAAGCAAGAGAAGATGGATTAAAAGCATTAAACAAATTAAGAAGACAAGCAGAAGAAAATGGCACAACAAGCATAACTACAGAAGAAATTCTTGAAGAAATTGAAAAATTTAGAAGAGGTGAATGACACCAATTTTAAGTGTTATTAAAACTAATGTAATTGTTTCTTCAATTATTTTTAAAAAATAAATAAGAATTTTAATTAGTTCTTTCTAATTAGCGATTTTATTAATAAAATATTAATAGGAGAAATTTATGCTTTCAAAAGTAAAAGAAGAAGGATATGAACCGCTAATTTTAGGATATTACGAGAATTTTATAAAAAAAGATGTACCTTTAAAATATCATCTTTACAGTAACGAAAAAATTAAAAATGAAGAAATGAAAGCTTATTTTTTAAACTCTTTTTGCTATGAATCTTTTGAAAGTGTTTTATCGGATTTTGCTTTAATCCCAGAAACTGTATTTAACCATACTTTTGCGATTTTAAAAGACAAGGACGAAAAAGAAAATGTTACTAAAATTTTAGTAGGAGAATATTGTAATTATATTTTAAAAGCTATTCCATTAAGTGCTTATTTTTCTGGATTAACTTTTGTAAAAAGTAAAGATAAAGATATTTTAGTAGCAACAAAAGAAAAAGCATTGCTCGATTATATTTATGTTTCTAATAGAAATTTTTCTAAATTAAATGATTTTGATGAATTTTTCAAAAATTATCGTTTTGATTTAGATGAATTTATGCTTTTAGATTTTAAAAAGATTGAAGAATATGGAAAACTATATAAATCTCATAAAATTGATTTATTTTTAATTTATTTAAAACGAGGAGAATTTAATTTTGATTAATAATTTAGTTTTCTTTTCTCCGATTTATTACTTTAATATTATTCACTTTTAAATATTCATTACATTTAATGAATTGATTTGAATTAAACCATCCACCTTTATTTGCACCAAGTGGACTAGGGTGAGACGATTCAATTATTAAATGATTTGGATTAGTTAGATATTTCTTTAACTTTTTAGAATTATTCCCCCATAATAAAAACACTAAAGGTTTGTTTAAAGAAGAAATATATTCTAATAAGTCTTTCATAAAATAATCATATAATTTATTTTTGTGTGATAATGGAGATTTTTCTTTTACTGTTAAATAAGTATTCAAAAGAAGTACTCCTTGAATAGCAAGATACGATAAATCTCCAGATTTAGGAATTTCATTAATATCTTTATTATATTCAATATTAATTTCTTTATAGATATTTTTTAAAGATGGAGGGAGTTTTATATTTTCATTTACTGAAAATGCTAATCCATTTGCTTCCCCTTTATTAAAGTATGGATCTTGTCCAAAAATAACTACTTTTAAATTATCTAAACTTGTTAATTTAAATGCTTCAAAAATCTTATCTTTAGGAGGATAACATACATTATTTTGGTATTCATTATCAATAAATTCCATTAATTCTTTAAAGTATTCTTTAGTTTTAATATTTTCAAAAAAATCATTCCAATTCATAGATAAATAATATCATTATTAAGTATCATAATTTAAGTAATTTATATATTTTTTTGATATAATTTTACTTATGGAAAACGATAAGATTATTATTAAAGGCGCTAAAGAAAATAACCTTAAGAATATAGATTTAGAAATTCCTAAAAATAAGTTAGTTGTATTTACGGGAGTTTCAGGAAGTGGTAAATCCACTCTTGCATTTGATACTATCTTTGCAGAAGGTCAAAGAAGATATATGGAAAGTTTATCTAGCTATGCTAGACAATTTTTAGGTAGTTACGAAAAAAGTGATGTTGAATCAATTGAAGGATTATCGCCTTCTATTGCAATTGATCAAAAATCAACTTCCCATAATCCAAGAAGTACTGTTGGAACAGTCACAGAAATTTATGATTATTTAAGACTTTTATATGCTCGAATTGGGGTACCTTATTGCCCTCATCATCATGAACCAATTGTAGCAATTTCAATTACTAAAATTGTTGAAAAAGTAATGGAAAGTGAAATTGGTGATAAGATTCTTGTTTTAGCACCTGTAGTTCGTCAAGAAAAAGGAACTCATCAAAAAGTATTAGAAAAACTTGCTAAAAATGGATTTACTAGACTTAGAATTGATAATGAATTTATTAATACTGATGATCCAGAAGCTAGTGAACTTACATTAGATAAAAATAAAAAACACACTATTGAAATAGTAATTGATAGAATTAAAAATAAAGGTGAAGAAATAAAAGATAGATTATTTGAAGATATTGAAATTGCATCTAAATGGGGAGATGGATTTATTAATATCATTATTAATGATAAAGAAAAACTTTATAGTGATAAAAATGCATGTCCTATATGTGGATTTACTATCCCCGATTTAGAACCTAGACTTTTTTCATTCAATAATCCTTTAGGATATTGTCCATCATGTAATGGACTTGGAATTAAACAAGAAGTTGATATTAATTTACTTGTACCAGATATGAATTTATCAATTAATGATGGTGCAATTAAATATTTTAAAAATATCGTTAATACAACAAACCTTGATTGGGCAAGATTTGATAAATTATTAAGTTATTATAAAATCCCAAAAGATATCCCATTTAAAGATTTATCTAAAGATCAAGTAGATATTATTTTATATGGAAGTAAAGAAGATATTAATTTTGAACTTAAATCTTCAAGTGGAAATACTACTCATCATAGAGGACATCTTGAAGGAGTTAAAGAAAGAATTGAAAGATTATATAATGAAACTGGAAGTGAATTCTTAAGAGAAT
>CAVKAB010000104.1:0-4690 GCA_963653985.1 Bacteroidaceae bacterium | reverse complement strand
TCTAGATTGAAACTAGAACTTAAAGATGTACCAAATGGAATAATTGTTTTATTTGAAAAATCATTATCACTAACAAAATTTTCAACTACCCAACTTAATTGTCGCCACCAAACAGGCGCTCCTAAAAAGATATATTTTGCTTCATCAAATTCATCAAAATGAGTTTGAGTTAATTCAACATCTACTCTTTCTCCTTTTTGGATAATTTCATGTTCTTTGACTACTCTACTATTAGAGTTAGAATAATTTAAATCTTCACTAGTATATGGATTTACAGGTTCAAGTTTATATATTGGAGAATCTATATAAGAAGAAATTGTAGTTGCGACATTTTCAGTATGATTTGTAGCACTAAAATAAATTACTAAAGCTTTAGAAGTTATTTCTTCATCTATATTTGAACTATCATCATTTGAAGAATCGTCTTTTGAAGTATCATCTTTTGAAGCATCATCATTCGTATTAGAATCATCAGGTTTAATTATTTCATTATTTCCACTTTTACATCCAACAAGTGAAAATAAATTCAACATTATTAAAATATTTAAAAATTTCTTCATTGCTTTTGCCTCCTAATTTATTAATTATTTTTTCATTATATATTTCTTAATCTATTAATCATCATAATCTGCCTATATATTTTTATTTTCAAAATGATAGACACTTTCAACTTCATTAAATACACATTCTTTAATTTATCTTTTGAGATTTAAAATACTCAAAACTCAATAATAGACATCTTAATAACATTATTAAGTTTTATATATTTTATGTTTATATTCTTACCATTTTTTCTTTTCACTAGCAGCATCATGTTTACTTCTACGTTCTTCAACAATATTTACAAACCATTCAACCATTGCAGGATCTTGATGTGAAAAGAATGATGATTTATCAGTATCTAATTTCTCAATTAATCTCATATCTTCTTTATCGAGTGAAAATGAGTAAATATCAAAATTTTGTTTAATTCTTTCTTCATGAATTGATTTTGCAAGTGAAACAATTTCTCTTTGAAATAACCAGCGTAATATTATTTGAGCAACACTTACATTGTGTTTATGAGCAATACTTAATAAAGTTTCATTACTAAACATATTGTTTCTACCTTCTGCAAAAGGTGCCCATGCTTCAAGTACTACTCCATATTTTTGAGCCCAAATTTGAGCGTCAATTTGTTGATTAAATACATTTACTTCAATTTGATTTACCATTGGTTTGATTTCACTAAATGAGCATATATCTACTAATCTATCTGGATAGAAATTAGATACCCCTATTGCTTTTACTTTACCTTCTTTATAAAGTTTTTCTAAATCTCGATATGCTCCATAATAATCTCCAAATGGTTGATGAAGTAATATTAAATCTAAATAATCAGTCTTTAATTTTCTTAAAGATTCAATAACTGAAGCATATGTTTTATTATCTCCATAATTATCAACCCAAACTTTAGTAGTAATAAATAAATCTTCTCTTTTAATTCCAAGCTCTTTAATTGCTTTTAAAACACCATCTCCTACTTCACTTTCATTAAAATAAGATTGAGCAGTATCAATATGTCTATATCCTGCCTTAATTGCATTAAATACACTTTGAGCACAATCTTCTTTAGATACTAGATATACTCCAAATCCATTAGCAGGTATTTCTACACCATTTCTTAATTTAAAAACTTCCATTATTTAATCTCCCCTTTAATAAATTTAATATGCTCATCAATGCTTTTATTTAATAAGCCCTCTTTGATATTTAAATTATTATTAATTTCTTTTAAATCTTTAAGACTATTTACCATGTATTGAGGATCATTAGTGTAACTATTTGCAAACACAACTACTTCACCTTTAAAATCTTTTAAATAATCTTTAATAAATGTTCCAATTACTCGAGGGAATGTGTACCACCAAATTGGAAAGAAAAGAAAAATTGAATCATATGAATTAATATCAATATTAATATCTTTTATTTCTGGATAAGTTTTATTTTCCCATTCATTTTTAGCTTCACTATATGCACAAGTGTTATAGTCACTTGAATAAGGAATCTTTCTTTCAATTTGTAAAACATCAAAATTAAAATTCTTATTAGCTTCATTTACTATACGTTTTGTGTTATTTGAATAGCTAAAATATACAATTAATGTTTTCATTTTATCTACCTCCATGGTTATTTTATCATTAAAAAATTAAATTATTTTATATCAAATAACTAATATGCTATACTTAAAACGTATAGAGGTAATAAAATGATTGATACTTATTTACTTGAATATTTTTTAGCATTTTATGAAGAAGGATCATTACTTAAAGCAAGTGAGAAATTACATATTTCTCAACCTTCTTTAACAAGAGCAATGCAAAAATTAGAATTAGAATTAAATTTAAAGATATTTGATCGTAACGTAAATAAAGTTACTTTAAATAACAATGGATTAATCTTAATAGATTATGTTAGAGATATTTTAGCACTAAATAACTTACTAGAAGAAAAAGCTAAAGAATTAAAAAGAAATGAATTATTAATCCATATTGCAATGACTGCTCCAGGAATTATTTATTATTATCCTTATTTCTTTTTTAATAATCATGATAAATATGTAAATAAGATAAAAGATGAATCTAGTTGTATTAAAGAAATAAAAGAAGGATTATTAGATATTGCATTTATTAATAACTATTACCAAGAAGAAGGATTAATTTGTGAAAAAATTGTAGATGAAAAATTATATGTATGTTTACCAAAAGAACATTTTTTATCTAAAAAAGAATCAGTTACTTTTAAAGAACTTGATGGACAATCTTTTTTACTTGCAAATGATTTAGGAGTTTGGGATGATGTTGTTAAAAGAAAATTATCTAAATCTAGATTCTTTAAATTAGATAAAGAAAACTTAAATGAAGTTGCAAAATATTCTTCAATCCCTAATTTCCAAACTAATATCAGCGCTAAATTTGATAATTCTAATGATAAAGTTAAAATACCAATCATTGATGAAGAAGCAACTATATCTTTTTATGTTATTTATAGAAAAACTAAAAAGAACATCTTTGAATTAATTAAATTAGTAAGATAAGATTAAAGATTAAATGAAAAAATATGCCATTTTAGATAAAAGTTATATGTGAAGGAAAATTAAGCAAACAAAAATATTTATCCGTTTTTATTTTGGGATACAACTTTTTTAGTAATCATTCTTTTCTTTTATTAAAGCTTTAATAACTATCAACGTTAGATAAATTTTCATGCTTATTTTTTTGTCAAAAAAAATTAACAATTTAAATAAATTTATTTTTTTATTTCTTCCAATTCGTCAGGATAATAAGTTTCTGTAGCCCATGGAACATAATCTTCCTCATTGCAAAACTCAACTATATATCCTTCATGTGGATAATTTAATGCATCAATTATTGTACCAATTTCTCCGATCTCTACATTTCCTTTTTTAACTAATGTTCTAACATCTATAAATTCTTTAAATTTCATCTCTTAAATCCCTCTCAAAATCACTATCATATAATGCTGTTACAAACCTTGGTTTTTCGTTTTCATCTATTAACCAGCAAGTTCTAATTATCAATTTTTTATCAGAATTTGCAAATTTTATAGGCATATATATTTTAACTCTAAAGCCATATTCATCAAACTTTTTTTGAACAAAAACCTTATATTGGCATGCATTAAACAATAATTGCTCTCTTAATTCTTCAATATTGTTTTCATCATAACCCAAAAGATTTCTAAAAATTAAAAATCTTTTTTTTGAACTATGAATATCGATTAAAAATAACATTTTTTCTTTTGAAACAATAATATCACGCCAATTAATCTCATTATTAAAAAAATAATGTTTATATTCTATAGGATATTCAGGCTTTGGAAATTTTAAGGGAAACTCTTCTCTAGTTCCGCCAAGTCTTCTAGCATAATAATTACCTATATATTTTAAATCTTCTAAAAATTCTTTTTCTTTATTTTTTTCAATTTCATCGTTTTTTGATTCATTACTATCCATTTCTTCATATTCACCGCTATCTGGATCATAAGGCTGTAGCTCTCCATCTTTACTATTATTTCTTTTTTTAAAATCTTCCATACAATTTCTCCTTGAGTAATTAATACTCATTAATTTTATAACAAAAATATTTGAAAATCAAATTCTTATGAGTTAAAATTACTCAAATGAAAAATGTATTTTGGAAATTAGGATATTATCGTAGAATTAGACATTATACTCAAGAGCAATTAGCTAGAAAATTAAACGTTGAGAGATATAGAATTGCTGATTGGGAACAAGGCAGAAGTCAACCATCAATAGAAAACCTTATTAAAATATCAGAAGAATTAAATGTTTCATTAAATGAACTATTAGATATTGATGACCTTAATAAAAATATAGAAAAATCTTCAAATGAAAAAATTCTTATTAAAATTAAAAAGTAAATTTAAAATAAAGATATATTAAAATATATTTTATAACGATTTTTTATGAAAACATTTTTTATTATCATTTTAGCTTACTTAAAACAAAATACTTTATAAATATTTTACAAAAGTATCTCCAAATAATTCTTTAATACTTTATCAACTTTAAATTCTTTAGCGTATTTAAATAACTTTCCAAGATCTTTATCACTTCTTTTAGAATAGTTTTTTAAAGCATTTTTAAAATCTTCTATTTCAAAATATG
>CAVKAB010000103.1:0-4691 GCA_963653985.1 Bacteroidaceae bacterium | reverse complement strand
ATTCTATTCTTCAGTAAGAATTGATATTAGACGTCAAGAAGCTATTAAAGATGGAAGTAATATTATAGGAAACACTGTTAATATTAAAGTTGTTAAAAATAAGGTAGCACCTCCATTTAAAGGATGCAAACTTGATATTATCTATGGGCAAGGAATTTCAAAAGAAGGGGAAGCACTTGATTTAGGTGTTCAATATGAATTAATTAAAAAAGCAGGTGCTTGGTATGAAATTAGTGGAGATAGAATGGGTCAAGGTAGAGAAACTGCAAAGCAATTTTTAAGAGAACATCCTGAAATCTTAGAAAAATTACAACAAGATATAAGAGAAAAAATTTCTCAAAAATCTAACAAGGAATGTAAATAATAAAGAAACCTGCTTATTTTAAAATGAGCAGGCTTTTTGATATAGAAAAGAATTTTAAAACGTATTGAGCGAGATTATTAAAAAAAGCGTTTATCTCACTGGCTATAGCATGTTTTTTGCATTAAAAGTATCAAAAAATAATAATTTTTAAGTAAAATGATTATTTTAAACGAGTTATAGCAAAAATCTTTATCCCACTAATTGTTGATAAAAAATGTAAAAATGTGTTACTATCTTCAAAAAATTTTGAGATAATAACAGCAAATTGCTTAATTTAAAAATAAATCTACCTCATTTAAAAGAAATTGCTCAATATTAATATGTTTTATATTTCCTTTTGACATATCAAATTGATCAAGTGAAAATACATATTTTGGAGAAGAATCCTTAATTGAATCAAATGCGCTAAATTCTCTTTCAATTGTTTCTTCACTTGCTAAAAGATATGCTACTTGAATAAAACATTTTGTATTGTCTTTCATTACAACAAAATCAATCTCACCTTTATATGTTTTTCCAACCCTAACATCGTATCCTCTATAAATTAATTCGTTATAAATGATATTTTCTAAATTTCTAGCAATAAATATTTGATTAGAATCACTTAACGCTAAAATAAATCCTGGATCTACAGAATAATGTTTTTCTATCTTTTTAAGGGTTCTTTTACTCGAAATATCAAATCTTTTAACTCTAGAAATTAAACAAGCTTGTTCTAATTTTTCTAAATAACGATAAATAATTTCATTATAAATTTCTTCATTATTTTGGATATTAAAATATTTAGTTATATTTGAGGGAGAAAATTCTTTACCCACATTTGAAATAATATATTTTGATATTGTTAAGAAATTATCTTTGTTGATATTTGATTTTTTTGTGCAAATATCTTTATCGATAATTCCATTAAAAATATCTTTTAAGTAATTTTTTATGTCCTCTTCGTTATCGTAATCAAATCTTTGAGGCATACCTCCAAATCGTAAGTAATCAGAAAATGGATTTTTAGGAAGTTCAATATTATTAATTTTATAGAAATTAATATATTCTTGATACGTAAATGGCATAACTTTAAATTCTTTGCATCTTCCTACAAGTAAAGATGCTAATCTTCCTGATAAGAGCTTAGAATTACTACCTGTTACAAATATTGAAACATTTTGTGTAGCTTTTAAACTTGATAAAATTTTTTCAAATTGTTTAACATGTTGAATCTCATCTAAAAAAATATAGTATTTGTTACTATCTTTAATTCTTTCTAAAATATATTTATTTAATTTTTTATAAGAATGTAACTTTTCATTATTAATATCTTCAAAATTAACATAAATAATATGGTCTATATCTTTTGAATGTTTTTCTTTAATTTCATCTCTTATTTGTTCGAGCAAAATACTTTTTCCTGATCTTCTAACACCTGTGATTACTTTAATTAAATTTGATTCATAGAATTTTCTAATATGTTTTAAATATTCTTCTCTTTTTATGTTCATAAAACTTATTCCTATTACGGTAATTATATCAAAAATATTCAATAAGGTGTTACTATCTTCGAAAAATTTTGAGATAGTAACACTTATTTTAATTTCATTATTATATTTTAGTTAATTTTGTTAAAATATAAGTATTTGAAAGTAGACTTTTATTATGTTTATGAAGTTTGATAAAATTAATGATTTTTAGAAGGAATTGAACGTAAAAACTACAGATTTTGATTAAATAAAATTAGCAAAAATATTACGAATTTAAATTTAAAGCTAAATATTATTTTTGCTATATTATGTATAAAATAGAATATTATATATGCGAGAAGTATTATATGTTTATTGAAAGATTAAAAGAAAATTTTAAAGAAAATGCCTCAATTCTTACATCAGAAATTTTGGGATTATTTAAAGAATTTACAAAAGCTTATATATTTTTAGATTATTAAATAAATCCGCGGAGAATAAAGAAATAATTAAATTTTATAATGTGGTTTATTATATTCTTACAAAAACTAGGATTTTCTACTCTTATACTAGAAGATGTCATAAATAAAAAGTATATTATAAATGATGATGGAACCTATGGAATTTATACTGGATTATTATTAAAGAATATTTTTAATTAAAACGCTCAAATCCCAAATACGATTAAAGTTGTAACGAATAATGAATCAACTAGATCTAGAAAAATAACTATAAATAAACATGATTTTATTCTTAAGAAATTTCGCTATAAAATAAAAAAAGAAAATTATAAAGAATATACTTTATTAGAAGTTTTATCTAGTAAAGAGCCATTAATTGATATCGATACAATAAAAAAATATGTATAAGTAAATAGTATTGATTAAGAAAATCTTTTAGAAACTGTTAAATATTTTCCATCAAATATTATTAAGAATTTAGTATATTGTGGGATTTTATGATATTATACGAATACAAAGACCAAGTGATAAGGTATCATATGATGAGTACATAACAACTTTAAAGAAGATTGTTGATATGGAATTATTTTAAATTTTAGTTAGAAAGAGGTAATATATGAAAGTTTTAATTATTAATGGATCTCCAAGAAAAGACGGAAATACTTCAGTTGCTTTAAATGAAATGAAAAAAGTATTTAACCAAAAGAATGTAGAAGTAATTGAATATAATATTGGAGTTAAAGATATTAGAGGATGTATGGCGTGTAATTATTGTCATAGTGAGAATCATAATAAATGTGTATTCAATGATGACGTTAATAAAATTAGTGAAATTATGAAAGATGCTTCAGGAATTGTTATTGCAACTCCTGTTTATTATGCTTCTCCAAATGGATCATTAATTTCGTTTTTGGATAGATTGTTTTATTCTTGCCCGCATGATTTAAAAATGAAAGTAGGATGTTCAGTAGTTGTTGCTCGAAGAGGTGGATCATCTTCTTCATTTGATGTATTAAATAAATATTTTACAATTAGTGAGATGCCCCTTGTTTCTTCTACTTATTGGAATATGGTTTATGGAAGAAAACCTGGAGAAGCAACTCAAGACAAAGAAGGATTACAAACAATGCGTAACCTTGCATCTAATATGGTATTTTTAATGAAATCTATTGAACTTGGT
The DNA here is from genome assembly GCA_963653985.1 of Bacteroidaceae bacterium. Lineage (GTDB taxonomy): Bacteria > Bacillota_I > Bacilli_A > RFN20 > CAG-826 > Onthovivens. The sequence goes on along the minus strand of CAVKAB010000103.1, from coordinate 1,235 downwards.
AAAAAAGAATTAGGAATACCTGAAACAGAAAACGGAGATTATACAAATTTTATTAGGTAAATATTATGAGAAAAATTGATTATTTAAATAAAAAAGATAAGATATATCTAGTTGCGCCTTCTTTTGGATGTACCTTTACTCCTTATAAAGAAAGACTTGATAATGCTATTAAAGTTTTTAATGATCTAGGATATGAAGTAATTGAAGGTGAAAATATCAGACTTGAAAAAGGACATGTAAGAAGTAATAATGAAAAAAAGTGTGCAAAAGAAATAATGAATGCATTTAAAAGTGACGCTAAAATTATTATGAGTGTTGGAGGAGGGGAAACAATGATTGAAATCCTTCCTTATATTGATTTTGAAAAAATTAAAAAATTACCTCCTAAACTTTTTATTGGATTTAGTGATAATACAAATTTGACATTTCTTTTAACAATTTTAACTCATCAAATTAGTGTATATGGTCCATGTTTTCCATCTTTTGGAATAGAACCAATGAGTGTTTCTTGCCAAGATGCATTAAAATTAATAAAAGGTGAAACAAAAGAAATTAAAGGATATCCAAAATGGATCAAAGAAGGAAATCATGATTTTTCCTTATTAAATCCTACAAAAGAATTACCATATAATTTAAATTCAAAATTATCTTTTATAAATGCTAAAGAATTTGATGTAGAAGGGATGATGATTGGAGGATGTTTAGATATTTTAATTTTATTATGTGGTACTAAATATGATAAAGTTAAAGAATTTTGTGAAGAATATAAAGAAACTGGATTTATTTGGTATTTAGAAGCTTGTGATTTATCACCTCTTGCAATTGAAAGAGGATTATTTCAACTTAAAGAAGCTGGATGGTTTAAATATGCTAAAGGATTTATTTTTGGAAAACCACTTCATTTTGATGAAAAACAATACGGAGTAGATAGGAAAAATGCTATTAAACATATTTTAAAAGACACTGAACTTCCAATTATTTTAGATGTAACTTTAGGACATTATAATCCATCTCTACCCATATTAAATGGAATGGTTGCAGAAGTTAAAAATATGGGTAATGAAATATTAATTAAATATAAAGAATAATTAAAGCAGTGAAAACTGCTTTTTTTGAAGTGATTTTCTAGTTTAATAAATTATATTTTGATATAATTTTTAATTGAGGAAAAAGAATATGATAGATTTTAAAAATTTAGTTAAAGATTATTATAAAGATGCATTAGATTTATTATT
>CAVKAB010000102.1:0-4725 GCA_963653985.1 Bacteroidaceae bacterium | reverse complement strand
AATTTTAATTTCATAATAAATTTTCTCCTACAAATCTATAAAAAACTTCATATTCAGATCTTTTATTATTCCAAATATCATTTAATGTAGAAATATCATCATAACTTAAAATTTTATTATTATACGCATCTGTAATTGAGTAAATATTGTCTTTATAATAAACTCTTGGATTTCTTACACAAAATTTATCAAAATGCCAACTAAAAATAAAATTTTCAATTTTTTCTTCATTAATAAGATCATATTGATCAACCTTAATTGTAATATTATACTGATTTCCTACATTAGAAATACCTTTATCTTGCATTAAAACAATTTTTGAATCTGAATAAGAACCAAGGTAATAATAAATATCAAGAACACTATTATTTCTAAAATCCTCACTTTCGTATTCACATTTGTAGTACGTATCTACACATTCTTTTGCGTCTTTAAGAGTAAAATCTTTTACTAAAATTTTATTTTCATCTACTTTATAACTTTCATTATTTGAATTATTACAAGAAGCTAAAACAAACAAAGAACTTAGTAATAATAAATTAATTTTTCTATTTTTCATAATTTAAACTATCCTCATAAGATAAATCCAAAATTCCATCAATATATTGAGTTTCTTTTGGATAATATAATCCACCTATATAATCATATTCATCATATGGATTTAAACTACATGTTTCAATAATAAATCCAACTTCGGCACTTCCTTTACAATAAATACAAGTTGCATATCTTTTGTTATTTAAAATTGTCCCTCCGGAAACAACATGCCCTTCAACAGATTTTTCATCACAAATTAAACAATTCTTTGTATGGTTTTTAGTATTATTCCAAGTATAAGTATAATCATGATTATTAGCATGTATTGCAGAAAATACATTTAATCTATTTCCATCAACACATTTATCTTTAAATGCATCAACTTTGTCAGCATACTTCAATATTTGTTCTTTTACTTCGCTTCTTGTTAATGATTTATCTTTAGAAAGCATTAAAGCACAAGCACCTGTTACAAAAGCTGTTGCAGCAGACGTTTGTGAAAAATAAATTGTGCTATAGCCACCTATAGAACAAAATATCAATTCACCTGGTGCTAATACATCAACTAATGTTGAACTAAAATTACTATCTTCTTGTATAGACTCTCCATTATTAGAACAAGCGCCCACAACAATCATGTTTGATGCAAAGCTTAAACTTGCAGGATAATGGTTATTGCTTGTTAACTCTTGTCCTTTATTTCCTGCAGAACATATAAAAAGTCCATTATATTCTTGAATTACTTGCTTTAAAGTTGGAGAATAATTATCTCCACAAGAATAGGAACAATTAATTAAAGGAACATCATCCAAAGTGTTAATGTAACTTATAGCACTTACAAAATCTGAAGCATTAACATATTCAGGCATTGAAATAGATATTAAATTAACATTTTCGCAAATACCACTTGGAAGATAATCTCCAATTGATGTTCCACCAATAATATAAGATACTGCTGAACCATGATGGTTTTTGTTATCATAATCAATTAAAGGACTGTATGTGGAAAAACTTTTACTTAAATTTTTATCAACCTTTCCTTCAAAACAACTACCAGTAGAATTAATGCCAGTATCCATAACAGCAACGTTAATTATATCATCATTGCCAGTTAATTTCTTAGCATCATTGGACCTAACAAGATTGTAAGGTTCAAAATTATCAATAGGGTCAGTAATTTCTAAATTTTCGCCAGAATATGTTAATTTAAAGTCATCCTCAACATATTTAATAACATCATTTTCTTTAAGTTTTGAAAATGCAGTTTCATATTCGGAAGATTTATTAAATTCAATTAAATAATATTTATTTAAATCATCTAAGGATTTCAAAGTATTATAAGAAATAGACTCCTCTTTAAGAATTTTTGAAAATTCGTCTTTATTTAAGCTTTCAGATAAAGTAATAAGTATTCTTTTTTCATATATTTCTTTATTATTAACACTTTTGAATGATTGTAAACTAAGCAATAAAGGAAATAAAAATAAAACGTTAAAATTTCTTTTCATAAATATAACTCCATTAAGTTTATTTTAATGATATTTAAATGATTGTAAATAAAAAATTGTTTTTAATCACTATTATTACTATTTTACTAGGATAATGATAATTACTTAGATAATATCTTAATTAATTTATTAATATCATCGATTTTCATTCCACCATCTTTAAGATATTTAATTGCGCCGTCTTTAAAACTACCTTCTTTCATTTTATTAACATCACTTGATCCAAATATTTCTTCTAAATAAGAATTAAAATATAAATCTACAATTGCGTTATATTTTTTAGGGTTATTTGATTCACTAATATTAAAATAATTAAAATATGTAGTCATATAATCTTCTTTCATTTCATCATATGAAGAATCAAGTAATGATTCAAGTAAGATACATACAAATCCAGTTCTATCTTTTCCTTCATTGCAGTGTACATAATATGGTCCATCATTAAGAATTAATTTATTTAATCCTTTAACAACATTTTCTTTATATTCTTGAGATTGATACGCTGCATTCATATTTAAAAGGATTGTTTTATTCTCTTCGTGTAACTTTTTAAAGTAAGGAGAATTAAAATCGCTAGAAACAATATCTTTTTCATATTCTTCTTCACTATCTGCTAAATCCATAATAAAGTTAATATTCTTTTCTTTAATTAAAGTATCAGTAACTGCCGCTCTATTTCTAGAATTATTTAAAGGAGATGCACCTCTAAATAAGATACCTTCTTTAATATTTTTAACTTTAACTTCTCTAAAGTTAGAAAACTTTTCTTTAGAATCATATTTAGTAATATCATCACTATAACTTTGGGATAAAGCTTCCTCAGTATCGATATATTTTTTAGATTCATTAAGATAGATATTAACAGTCATAGTAGTATCTAATTTTTCTTCCTTCCAAATACCTAAGTTATTTTTAGTAACTTTTAATGTACCATTTCCATTGTAACACACCATTAATGGTTCTTCGTTTTTAACGTAATATCCACTAAAATAAGGGATATCATTTAATTCAAATCCATTAGAAAATTTAACATTAACACTATCTCCTAAATAGATTCCATATTCATTAAGTTTAGAATACTCTAAATCAATAATTGCACTATTAAATTTAGAATCTTCTTCAATATGTAAATTTTCTATTTTTACTTGATTATTATTACAACTTGTAAGCAATAATCCAAGGATTCCTCCTAAAACCATTACTTTATTTATATTATTTTTATTAATGTTTAACATATTTTCCTCCTCATTAATAAATAACTTCCCAATATCCTACTTTTTTAGATCCTATTCTTGTTAATTTCTTTAAATTAACTAATTTATCTAATGTTCTTTGAATTGTTCTTGTAGTAACTCCAACTTCTTTTGACATTTGATCCCTTGTTAATTTTGAATCATCTTTTAAAAGATTTAAAACTTTAATATCAGTAGAATTTAAATTAATTTCTTCTTTCTTTTTATCTTCTTTTGTTTCTCTAATGTTTGAATTTTCATTTTTTCTATAAAAAATAAAAGAGAATCCATCATCCATTTCAATTGATTCAAATTTAACATTATTTTCTTCACATAATTTAAATACTTTTTTAAATCCACTTCCAAACATTTCAACATCTTTAGATTTATATAATGTATTAAGTATTACTTTATTTCGAGGTTGTGATTTTTTATGCCCTGTTACAAACATTGAAGGAGTCATATTCAAAGGAAATTCACCTGGATTATAAATTTCAATTTGAGTAGGAGTAATATCAATTTCATTTTCAGTTATGCCTCGATAATCTGCATGTGCAAATGAATTAACAATAATTTCTCTAATTGCATCTACTGGAACTTCAGGAATTTCTTTTCTAGAAGTACCTTCTCCTTTTTCAACTCTCCAATTCATTTTATCTATAATATAAGAATAAGCATATCTAATTAAATTATAGATATTATCTTCTATTCTTCTAATATCACTAAAATTAATTCTTTCATCACTAACATAGGTTGCTATTTTTAAAACTACTGGTTTCTTATTAGAAAACAAATAATATCCAGCATTATTAAAATATCCATCTTCCATTAATCCTAAATGAGTAAGCAATTCTTCTTCATCATATTTATCTAATTCTTGGAGTCTTCCACAGGAAACTGCTTTATTATAATATGAATGTAGGGCTTCTTTATCTAAATCTTTTATTGTATGTTTCGTTAAATTATTTTCCCATAAAGAATTAAAATCAGTAGCAGCCATCATAGCTTTCAATTCGTATGATGTCATTTTTTCCGATCTATCAACAACTCTTTTAAAATATCTTCCATATGATGAATATGGTCTTTCTTTTCCTTTAAAATCAACAACAATACATTTTTTACCTTCAAAGTCTTCTTCATAGATAGATGGGTAAATTGTTGGCTCAATTGCTTCTTTTATTTTTTTAGCTACATCATCTAATGTTTCATTTCCAACTTCTTGACCTGAAACATCTCCATTTGGTTTAACTCCAAATATAAGTCTTCCTTCTCCATGTTTATTTAAAATAGCGCATATATCATCCATTGCAACTTTAACTTCACTTGTAGATTTTTTAAATTCTAATTTTTCAGTTTCTTTACCCAAATTCATATTACAATACCTCCTTTATCAATATTATAATAATACATTTATAGGTAAATGTCACTTTAAATGTCACTTTAAATGT
>CAVKAB010000101.1:0-4797 GCA_963653985.1 Bacteroidaceae bacterium | reverse complement strand
GAACTCCTAATCCAAGCTTGCAAAGCTAGTGTTATCCCATTTAACTAAGGGCCCAGTTACATACTTAAGATTTCTTTCTCTCAAGCGCTCATATAGTATATTCTAAATATTTTTTAATTGCAACAACTTTTTTTAATTTTTTTAAAATTTTTCATTATCTCTTTAACGCCCTATTTTCTAGGGCGTTAAAGATTTTTATTTCCTATAATTTAATACGTTTTTTGTATTTTTTATTGTATTTTTTAATTAATCCTGCTTTGGAAGAACAACAATCACAACTACTAATTCTTCCTTCTTTAACTTTCTTATTTACGAAATAAGCAATCAAAGCAATTAGAATTAAAATTACAACAACTAGAACAATAATATCAATTGCACTCATAAATTCCTCCAATAATTAATTTATTAAGCTGCTAATTTCTTAGCGTCTTTTTTATTTTTTAAAACAATATAAACAATAACTAAAGCAATAATTGCAGCATAGATGAAGCAAGTCCACCACCATGTTCCAATTAAGTAGAATGCACTAGCTGCAATGTATGAAGTTGCAAGCCAGAAGAAAATAGTATTTTTTAAAGTTCCTTTTGCAAGTTCTGCTTTTGCAGTAGCAACAGCAGCAAAGCAAGGAATTGTTGTCATATTGAAGACGATAAATGCTAATAATCCAGGAACATTAATTCCAGTTGCAGAAATCATTCTAGCAACATCAGTAGCACCTTCAATTGATTCAGCTATTTCTGGATCGATAATAGCAACATTACCAACGACTGCGCCAAGCATTGCAAATGTTGCAATGACATTTTCTTTTGCAATTAAACCAGTAATAGCACCAACTGCGAATACCCATCCATAAGCACCAAGTTGAGAACCAAATCCAAGTGGAGTGAATATAAATTGGAAACTACGTCCGATATTAGCTAAAATTGAATCATTTGTAGTTAATGCACTTATGAAGCCTTCTTCACTATCATATTCAATGAATTGTAATGATGGTGTAAAGCTTTGCAAGAACCAAATAACTAAGTTAGATAATAAGATAATTGTAAATGCTTTTTTAACGAAGTGTTTACCTTTATCCCAAACGTGTAAGCATAAAGCTTTAAATTTAGGTAAATGGTATTCAGGTAATTCCATAATAAATGGAGGAGTTTCACCTTTTAATGATGTATTTCTCATAAAGAGAATTGCTAAAATAGCAACACAAACACCAGTAATATACATAGAGAATGTGATTACATCAGCATTTTTTAAACCAAATTGAGTAACGATAGCGCCAGCACAAGCTGTTAAAATAGGAAGTTTAGCACTACATGAGAAGAATGGAATAACACGAATTGTAGCAATTCTTTCTTTTTCTGTAGCTAAAGTTCTTGTATTTGTCATAGCAGGAACTGAACATCCAAAGCCCATAATCATAGGCATAAATGCTCTACCTGTAACACCAAATCTTCTAAATAATCTATCAAGAATGAAAGCAACACGAGCCATATATCCACTATCTTCTAAGAATGAGAAGAATGCGAATAATAATAAGATTTGAGGTAAGAATGAAAGGACAGAGAAGATACCAGCTTCTAAACCATCACAAATTAAAGCAATTGCCCAATTTGATGCTCCACAATTAGTTAAACCAGTATTAGTTAATTCAGTTAACCAATCTGTAAGGCCTGTCATACATGCTTGTAAGAAGACACCTGGAGATTGAATAGCATTGCCACTCCAAATTAATCCTTCCCATGTAGTTCCACTAAGCCATGCTTCACTTCCTTCTCCAAATGCACCCATTGCACCAAGATAGAATAAATCTTCACCAAAGGTAAGGTGGAAAATGAAGAATAAGATTGCCGCAAAAATTAATAATCCAGCAAATCTATTAGTTAAAACTTTATCAATTTTATCTGATTTAGATAATATTGGTTTAACATTACCTTTTTTATCAGTAACAGTTTTGACTTCACCTTTCTTTAAGCAAGGTGAACAGTTTGCTTGAATAAATTTATAACGTGCATCAGCAATAATAGCTTCTAAATCATGTCCAAATAATTCATCATTAATAGATTCTCTTGCACTTTCTACAAGTTTAGCTTCAATTTTATGGGCTTCTACTTCAATTGAATCATTTTCAACAATTTTAACTGCGTGATATAAAGGATGTGAGATATCTTCTTCTACTAATTCTTTACGAACATTTTGAATAACATCCCAAACTTTACTTCCTTCTAATACTGAAGTACCTTTTCTTTCTTTTGTACCTTCTTGTAAAACAATTTCCATTAATTCTTTTAAGTTTGTTTCTTTTAAAGCACTAACTGGGACAACTGGTACACCAAGAACTTTTGATAATTTTTCTGAATCTAAAACATCACCATTTTTATCAAGAACATCCATCATGTTTAATGCAACAATGACTGGAACATTCATTTCTAAAAGTTGAGTAGTTAAATATAAGTTTCTTTCAAGATTACTTGCATCAACAATATTAACGACACAATCAGGTTTGCCTTGATCATCTCCATCAATAATATAATTTCTTGAAATAACTTCTTCTGGAGTATATGGTGATAAAGAATAAATACCTGGAAGGTCAACTACTTCGATTGGGTTATCACTCTTTTTACCATAAACGCCACTTCTTCTTTCAACAGTAACACCTGGCCAGTTACCAACATGTGCTGTTGATCCTGTTAAAGCATTGAATAATGTGGTTTTACCACAGTTAGGATTTCCTGCTAAAGCAATTTTTAACATACTATTAAGCTTCCTCCTTTACAACAACAATAACATTTTCGGCTTCTTTTTTTCTTAAAGTTAAAGCGTAATTTCTAATTTTGTATTCAAGTGGATCACCAAGTGGAGCTTTTTTTACAAGTTCAACTTCAGCACCAGGAGTAACACCCATATCAAATAATCTACGTCTTACTACTCCTTCACCTTTTACTAACTTAATTACGCCTTGTTCGCCTTTAGTTAATAAATCTAAAGATTTTTCCATAAATTCTCCTATGCAACAAATATAGTCCCAGCTAAATTTCTATCTAGGGCTAATCTTCCATCTTTAACAAGAAGAATCACGTTTCCTCCTACAGATGAAAGAACTTGAATTTTAGAGTCAATAGTTATACCAAGACTTTCTAAATGTTTTTTTACCTTTTCATCAGCTCCGATACGTACGATTCTTAATTCTGTGTTTAAAGGTGCAAATGCAATTGGCATATATTTTCCTCCTTATTCATATATTTTTTTATTTTTAAAATCGTGACTTTTTAAAAATAAAAAATATCTAGGCATAAAACCTAGATATATTAAAATACATTTGTTAGCAAAAAGCAACAACTTTTGTTAGATTCAACTAACATTATTTTTTATTATTAACAATATTCTCGATTACTTTGAATGTTTCATCACTAATAATATGCTCAATTTTGCATGCATCATCTTCTGCATATTTTTCTTCAACACCAATACTTTCAAAAAATGCCATTAATATACAATGTCTATGATAAATCTTGTTAGCGTACTCTTCGCCTGCTTTTGTAAATAATAAATTTCCATTTTCATCATCTACATTTATTAAGCCTCTTTCTCTTAATAAAGATAAAGCTCTTGATACACTTGCTCTTGAAAAATTCATCTCTTCAGAGACATCAATTGCTTTTACGATATCACTTTTTTCTTTTAATCTTAAAATAGTTTCAAGATACATTTCTGCACTTTCATTATCTTTTTCATGTTTATACATAACTTTCTATCCTCTATGGTAATTTTTGTCCACTTACTGTATAAATTTTATACCACTCATCTTTAGTTAATTCAACATTAACACCATTAATTGCATCTAAAACATGTTCTTTATTAGTAGATCCAATTAATACTTGAATATTTGCACCAAGTTTCAATAAAAATGCAATAGCAATTCCTTGCGGAGTACATTTATATTTGCTTGCTAATTCTTTTAAATAGACATTTAAATCATGATATTTTTCATCATTATTAAAAATTAATCCTTCAAACATTCCATATTGGAAAGGAGACCAGCATTGTAATAAGATGTTTTTTCTTTTTAAATAAAAGAAAATATCACCACTTCTTTCAATTCCTTCATTAAAGTAAGTATTAAAATTCATTTCTTCTGCAACAATTGAAGGATGTCCAATTCCTAATTGAAGTTGATTTACTTCAATTTTTTGTTTACATGCACTTTCTAAATATTTGATCGCTTCTTTAGAAAAATTTGAAACCCCAAAATGTTTAACCATTCCATTATCATATAAATAATTAAAAGCTCTTGCGACTTCTTCATTATCCATAAAAATATCTGGTCTATGTAATAAAAAATAATCTACATAAGGAAGACCTAATCTTTCAAGAGAATCCTTGCATGATTTAACGATTGCATCATAAGACAAATCATAAATGCATGTACCTTTTGCTCTATCTTTATAAATCCCACATTTTGTTTGAATAATCATTCTTTCTCTTAAAGTTGGATCTAATCTTAAAGCTTCTCCTAATTTTCTTTCACTTTCTCCATCATTATAAATACTTGAAGTATCAAAATAATTGATTCCATGATCAAGATCAAATTTAATTAAACTTTCTAAATCTCGAGGTGTAACGTCTTTTAAACGCATTAAGCCTTGAATTAACTTTGAATTTTCCATGTTCTTATTATAACCTTAAAAATATTTTTAAAAAACTCTTGATTTATATTTTTGTTTTTAGTATATTATATAAGCATTGAGCGGGGCGTAGCGTAGCTTGGTATCGCGTCTGCTTTGGGAGCAGAAGGCCGCAGGT
>CAVKAB010000100.1:0-4875 GCA_963653985.1 Bacteroidaceae bacterium | reverse complement strand
GTTTCTAAATTATACTTTAGTCAAGTTCAAAAGAACTAAGCTTATGGAGGTAAAATTATGAGTAACGTAAAAGCTTATCTTGAAATTACTATGGTAATTAAAGAAGAAAATAGAGGAGCTGCTGCTAAAGTCTATACAGACTACAGAGGACCATTCTTAGAAACTATCGAAGGTGCTTTAACAAAAGATTTATTAGTTAGAGATGAAGATGTCCAAGTTTTACATGGATTTGATTCAGTTGAACACGCTAAAGCATACCTTTCAAGTGATATGTTCAAAAATGATGTCTTCGTTGGTCTCAAACCTCTTTGGGAAAAAGATCCAGAAGTCAGAATCTATTTAGTTGCTTAGTTTCTATAAAATCTCCAAATTTGTTGGAGATTTTTATTTACTTCTTTTTTAAATTTATTCACAAAAAATGTAGTTTACTACAAAATTTGTTAATAATTTTATTGAGCTAATTTAAAAAAATGATATAATTTTATTAACAAAATATGTAGTTTACTACAAAATAGGTGAATGTTATGATTAAAAGAGATAAATATTTAAATGAAATTATTGATAGAAAAGGAAATGGATTAATTAAAATCATTACAGGAATTAGAAGATCTGGAAAATCATATATTTTAAATAATATTTTTTATAATTATTTAAAAGAAAACGGAATAAAAGATAAAAACATTATTAAATTTGCTTTTGATTTCGATGAAGATATAGACAAATTAGATAAATATTTTCCTGATGAACCTACTAAAATTTATTCTAGAGGAAAAAAATGTTATGAAGTTAATTCTAAAAAATTTAGAGCATATATTAAAGATCAAACTAATGATAAAGATTATTTTTATTTATTGTTAGATGAAGTCCAATTACTTGAAAATTTTGTTGGTACTTTAAATGGTTTTTTAAGATATGAAAATTTTGATACTTATGTAACTGGTAGTAATTCCAAAATGTTATCTAGCGATATTGTTACAGAGTTTAGAGGAAGGGGAGATCAAATAAAAATATTCCCTCTATCATTTAAAGAATTTTATGAATTCAAAAATATCCCTTATGAAGAAGCATATAATGAATATTCAACTTTTGGGGGTATGCCATTAATATTAGCTTATTCTAAAAATGAACAAAAAATGAATTATTTAAAAGGATTATTTAATGAAATATACTTAAAAGATATTTATGATAGGAATACTATTCAAAATAAGGAGTCCTTTGAAACTTTAATTAATATCTTAGCGTCTAGTATAGGTAGTTATACTAATGCAAATAAATTAGAAAATTCATTTAAAAGTGAATTAAAAGTTATTTATGATCATAATACAATTAATAAACATATTGAATATATGAAAGATTCATTTTTAATTAATGAAGCTTGTAGATATGATGTTAAAGGTAAAAAATATTTAAAATCACTTAATAAATATTATTTTATTGATTTAGGATTAAGAAATGCTAGATTAAATTTTAGACAACAAGAACCTACTCATATCATGGAAAATATAATTTATAACGAATTAATTTCAAGGGGATATAGCGTTGATGTTGGAGTAGTTGAAACTTTTGAATTAAACGCAAATGGAAATAGTCAAAAGAAACAATTAGAAGTTGATTTTGTTGTTAATTCAGGATATGACCAAGTTTATATTCAAAGTGCATATGATATGCCAAGCAAAGAAAAACTAGAACAAGAAAGTAATTCGCTAAACAAAATAAGAAATTCTTTTAGAAAAATAATTATAGTAAAAGATAGCATTATTCCATGGAAAACAGATGATGGTATTGATGTTATTAGCCTAAAAGATTTCTTGTTAGAAAACATAAAAATATTTTAAAATTATTCGCAAAAAATGTAGTTTACTACAAAATTTGGGAATAAATCATTTAAAAAGAGAGAAAGTAATACAATAAAAAACTTTCTCTTTTTTTCATATTAATTCTTATTTTTAATTAGAACAAATAACTTCCCATGCTTCACCATCTATTTCTTCATTATGGAATAATTTTCTTTTATCATCTTCAGTTATTTTTCTAATTACTTTACATGGATTTCCTGCTGCAATTGACCAATCAGGAATATCTTTTGTAACTACACTTCCTGCTCCAATTACTACATTATTTCCTATATGAACTCCAGGACAAATAACTGTGTTTCCTCCAATCCAAACATTATCTCCAATAACTACTTCTTTTCCATATTCAAATCCAGAATTACGAGTAGAAGGATAAATTGGATGTCCTGCTGTATAAATTGAAACATTAGGTGCAAATTGGCAGTTATCCCCAATTTTAACTTTAGCAACATCAATAATTGTGCAATTATAATTCATAAATACATTCTTACCAAGTTCAATATGTTTTCCATAATCACAATAAAACGGAGGATTGATGAATACATTTTCAGATTTTCCAAATAATTCTTTTATTACTTCACTAATCGCATCAAAATCTGATCGATCCATAAAATTTAATTTTTGAAGGATTCTTCTACATTCTTTTTGTTCTTCCATAACTCTTGAATCACTTACATAAGCTTTTCCTTCATCTCTTCTTTTTTTCATATCCATAAAATTAACTCTCCTTTTCTGTTAAATTTTTAACCCATTTATATTTTTTATAATGAATGAATACAAATGGTAATTTAATAATTTCATCTAAATTTAATACAAAATACACTACAAGCATTGGAGCTTTTAACACGAATGCTACAATACTTCCAAGTGGAACAGCGATTACCCACATAGTAATTGCGTCACAAATAAGTCCAAATTTTGTATCTCCTCCTGCAGGAAAAATACCTGCAACAGTCATTGAATTAATTGATTTTCCAACAACATAATAACTACTCATTATTAACATATATTTTAAATATTCTTTAGAAATATCTGTTAAATTAACACATAACAATATAATTGGAGTGATACAAAGTATTAAAGCACCTGTAATAACTCCACTAATAATAGAAATCTTACATAATGAGTTTCCTACCTTTTTAGCATCTTCTAATTTACCTTCTCCAAGTAAATTACCTACAATAATACTTCCTCCATATCCAAACCCATTACATACACAAATTAATAAATTTTTAGTAATATTTGCAATTGAATTAGCGGCAACTGCGTCATTTCCTAAATGTCCAAGGATTACAGAATACATTGTAAATCCTCCTCCCCAAACAAGTTCATTAATTAATACTGGATAAACATATTTCCAGAATTTTTTAATTAATAATTTATCTCTATTTAAGATATCTTTAATATTAATTCTAAATTCTTTCTTTTTATATACCACTACTATTGTAATTATTATACCAACTATATTAGATATTACAGTAGCTAAAGCGGCACCCATTATTTCTAGTTTAGGAAATCCAATAAATCCAAAGATTAATAATGCATTTAAAGTAATATTTAAGAATACTACAATAACATTAATTAAAGTGCATTCATTAACTTGACCTACATTTTTTAAAATTCCTTGTAATACTTGAGATATTCCAGACAAAATATAAGATATTCCAATTATTCTTAAATACTTAATTCCTAAATTAATTAATATTTCATCACTTGTAAATATCCTCATTAAATATTGAGGGATTAGTAAAGTTGTTACTAAAAATACAATTGATATGATTGTTACATATTTTAATACAATTCCTACTGTTTTCTTTAATCCATCATAATCTTCCTTTCCATAAAATTGAGCTACAAACATATTCTCCCCAATAGTTAAGGCAGTTAATATTAAATTAAATACAAACGTGATTTGAGATGCAAGAGAGACTGCTGATAATGATTCTTGATTTAATCCTCCAAGCATAAAAGCATCTGATGCACTAACAATTGCAAGCATAAATTGTTGAATTGCTATTGGAAACGCTAATCTTACTATTTTACTTTTAAATTCTTTATCCATCTTTATATTACCCTTTTAATTAAGATATAAGAATAATCAAAAATATTTGTAAATTATATCAAAATAAGACATAATTATATAACAATCGTTCATAAAGGAGAAAATAATGGAAAATTGTCCTAGTATTAGTTTGAGTTCTGGAGAAAGTGAGAATATAAATTATAATAACCCATCTTTTCCTATTTATTTAAAATTAGGGAAACTATCTACTTATCCAAATTATAGTGCAATATGCCATTGGCATGATGATTTTGAATTTATTGAAGTTTTAGAAGGATCAATGGATTATGATGTTAATGGAGAAAAAATAAGATTAAATGAAGGAGAAGGAATATTTATTAATTCTAGAGCATTTCATTATGGATATTCTTTAAACAAGAAAGAATGTATTTTTATATGTTTTATTATATCTTCTTCTTTATTATCTTCTAATGATTATATTAATACTAATTACATTAACCCTTTAATTAATAATAAATGCTTTGTGTTTCATAAGCTTAATCCATCAATAAAGTGGGAGAATAATATCTTAAATAACATTAAAAATATATACGAAAATAATATCAATAAAATTAATCCTTTTAATGTTTTAGAAAATTCCTATCATATTTTTGAATTACTTTATAACAATATGAATAATGATGAAGAATCTAATCAAAATAATGATGATATTTTAATCCTTACTAAAATGATTGGATATATTCAAAAGAATTACCAATCTAAAATTACTTTAAAAGATGTTTTTACTAGTGGAAATGTATGTAAAACTAAATGTTCAAATCTTTTTAAAAAGTATCTTAAAACTACAGTAATTGATTATATAAACAATTACCGTTTAGAAAAATCTATTTATTTACTTGAAAATACCTCAATGTCTATTACTGAAATTGCCTATTCAGTAGGTTTTTCTAATACTAGTTATTATTGTGAAATATTTAATAAAATATATAAGACTACTCC
>CAVKAB010000099.1:0-4955 GCA_963653985.1 Bacteroidaceae bacterium | reverse complement strand
AGATTAGATTTTAAAAAAGATAAATAATTAACAATCTCTTTCCCAATACTACCAGTAGATCCACTAACAAGAACAATTTTATTTTTTAAATTTTCTTTATTATATTTAGAAATATATTTTAAATAATTCATACTACTTTAATAATTTTAATAAGGGCTTAAATGAAATAAAAGAAATAATACATGTTATCAAATTCTTAATTACATTAAAAGGCAATAAAAATTCAAAACATATTCTTATATCGTATGGACTTGTGATATGAGGATCAACTACATTAAATAAAGGTAAAATTGTATTTAATGTATCATAATAACTTTTACATTCTGGATTAAAAAATAATCCATAAAGAGGGAAAAATGCATAATATCCAATAAAAGAGGACATAATTATTGAACTTAATGCACCTACACTAATTGAAACAATTAACCCTTTCATTGAATTATGTTTTTTATAGATAAATCCTGCAGGTAATATTAAAGATAATCCATAAATAATATCGATTAAAGTACCAACTCCTCCGGTTTCTCCAATATCAGTAATTAATTTAAATAATCCTTTAAGTAAAATAATGCAAGATCCAGTTAAAGGACCATATGCTAAAGATGCAATTAAACAAGGAATTTCATCAAAATGTAATTTTAAAAATGAAAGCCCTGGAATAATTGGGAATTGAAGCATTGGAACACAATATAAAATAATTGCAAGACTTCCAAGTAAAGCAACACGCACTATTAAGTTTATTAATTCTTTTGAATTTCTATTTTTCACTTTATTTTTATTTTTCCTTTTTTAATTAATGCATTAATTTCATTAACACATTTAGATAAGTCTTTTTTGTTATTAAAATTTAAAGTTAAAGTTAAGTTATTTATATCACTTTCTTTAACTAAAACACTACTTTCTTCTTTATTTTTTAATTTTCTTGCAAGATTTTCTACTTCTCTTGCATTAATTTTATCTTTATTTATTCTTTCTAAAATAAATAAAGCATCTTCTTTATTTAATCTTGCTAAAATTTTAGCGTTACTATAACTTAATTTATTGTTTTTACATAATTCTTTTATTTCATCACAAGAATTTGAAATAACATATAAATTAATAACTTGAGGGATACTAATATTTAAATATTCACTAATCTTTTGATTTGAATAATGGTAAGTTTCTTTTAAAACTTTAATGCATTCGCTTAATTCAAAGAAATTAATATTTTTCTTTGATTTTAAATCATTAAGTAAAATAAGCAAACTTCCTTCATCATTAATTGAAATTTCAAGAACTGGAACTTCTTTTACTTTTAATTCTAAAAGAGCAAAATAATATTCTCTTCCTCTAATTAATTCAAATTCTCCTTTAACTTTTCGAACAATTAAAGGAGTAATAATATCATTAGATTTAATGCTTTTCTTACTAGATTCAATATTTTCTTTTTTAATTTTAATATCTTTTAAAAAATGATTATCATGAATTAAAGTAAGTGGAACATTTTTAACTGTTTCAAATTCAGTATGCTTTAAAATTTCATCAACAGTATTGTCTTGAAGAAATTTTTGTAAAAGATCTTTTAAATCATTTTGAACAATTTTATTCTTTTTTACTTCCTTCTTCATGATCTAAAACTTCCTTTGCTAAAGAGAGATAACTATTAGCTCCTACAGAATTTGGTTTATACAAAATAACTGGTAATCCTTTAGCACTACATTCAGATAAAGCAATATTTCGAGGAATCACTGTTAAAAAAGTTGATTCTTTAAAATATCCTCTAACTTCACTTTCAATTTCTTGAGCAACAACACTTTTTGATTCAAACATCGTAAGTAAAAAGCCTTCAATTTTTAAATCTTTATTGTAACTTGCTTGAATTTTTTTAATAGTAGTTAAAACTTGTGCTAAACCTTCCATTGCAAAATATTCAGTTTGAACAGGTACTAAAACATGAGTTGCACTAGTTAAGGCATTAATTGATAAAATGCCTAAAGATGGAGGACAATCAATCAAATAATAATCATATTTTTTCTCAATGTCCTTTAAACATTCTTTTAAAACATAAGCAATATTGAAATCTTTATTTAATAATCTTAATTCATTTTCTAAATTAGATAATTTTAAATTACTAGGAACAATATCGAGCCCTTTAAGCATTGTATGCTTAATAACTTTATTAATATTAGTATCTAAAATAAGCGCATTAAAAATTGTCTTATTAACAAGAGTAGTATCAATTCCTAAGCCTCTTGAAGAATTTCCTTGAGGATCAAGATCAATTACTAAGCATTTTTTGCCTTTATATACTAAACTTGCTGCAAGATTAATCGTGGTAGTTGTTTTTCCAACTCCCCCTTTTTGGTTATTTATCGCGATTATTTTACTCATAATGGTCTCTTTTTAATTTCGTTATACCTTCTTGGATATTTTTGATTTGTTTCTTTATCTTTAACTATAATTATATTATTTCTAATTAATTCTTTCATAGATAAAGTTTCTTTTTGAATCGATTCAACATGTGATGATAAAACTTTTAAACAATTTTGACTTAATTTAATTTCTTCTTCTGCTTTATCACCTTTATAAGCGATTAATTTACCACCTACTTTTAAATAAGGAATAGAAAGTTCAAGTAAAATTCTTAAATCACTTACAGCTCTAGATACGACTAAATCAAAATCATTAAATTCTTTTTTATCTAAATCTTCTGCTCTTTTATTTATGACTTTTACATTTTCTAAACCTAATTCTTCTTTAACTATATTTAAAAAATTACATCTTTTTAAAGTAGGTTCTACTAAATAAAAAGTTGATGTCGAGTAATAAATTGCAAGGGGAATTCCAGGAAAACCTGCTCCACTTCCAATATCCATTACCTTTTTATTATTAAAATCTACTACTTTTGAAGGAAGTAAACTATCTTCAATATGTTTAACATCAAATTCATGTGATTCAGTAATGGATGTTAAATTAATCTTTTCATTATAAGAAACAACTAATTCTTTAAACTTTTGGATTTTTTCTTCATTACTCATCATATCTTTTTATCCTTTTTTAAATGCATAATTAAAACAGTGATATCGCTCGGATTAACTCCACTAATCATTGAAGCTTGAGCAATACTATAAGGTTTAATTTTATTTAATTTTTCTCTTGCTTCTAATGCAATTCCATCCATTGAAAGATAATCTAAATCACTTGGTAATTTAATATTATCAAGTTTATGTAATTTTTGAGCTTCTCTTTCTTGATTTTTAATATATCCTTCATATTTTACTAAGATTTCAAGTTGATTTTCTCCAATATAATCTAAATCAAATTCAGCTTCATTATATTCAGGGATATATTTTTTAATTTTAGAATATTCAACTTCATTACGTTTAAGTAATTCTTTTAAAGAAATTCCATAATCTAAAGGTTCATATCCAAGAGTTGTAATATATTCATTAATTGGAGATAATTTTCCAACATAGGTTTTATCTAATATTTCAATAATATGATTAATTTTATTACGTTTTTCTACAAATTTATCATATCTTTCTTTAGAAATTAATCCTAAAGAATATGCTTTATCGGATAACCTAAAATCAGCATTATCACTTCTTAAAAGCAATCGATATTCAGCACGGGAAGAGAGTAATCTATAAGGTTCTTTTGTACCTTTTGTGATTAAATCATCAATCATAACTCCAATATAAGCTTCATCTCTTTTTAAAATAAATGGTTCTTTAGAATCGATAAATAAAGCAGCATTAATACCTGCCATTAATCCCAATGCAGCAGCTTCTTCATATCCACTAGTGCCACAAATTTGTCCTGAAATAAATAAACCTTTATATTTTTTAACCATTAATGAAGAATCAAATTCAAGAGGATTTAATGCATCATATTCAATAGCGTATGCGTATTTTAAAATTTGTGCATTTTCTAAACCAGGTAAAGAATGAACCATTAAATCTTGGACATTTTCTGGCATTGATGTTGAAAAACCTTGTAAATAAATACTATTTGTATCATAACTTTCAGGTTCTAAGAATAATTGATGTCTTTCTTTATCTTTAAATCTAACAATTTTATCTTCAATTGAAGGACAATATCTAGGACCAACCCCTTTAACCATTCCTCCATACATTGCACTATCTAAAAGATGCTCATTAATAATCTTATGAGTTTCACTAGTAGTGTAAATTAAATAACAAGGAATTTGATCTTCTATTTTAATAAAATCAGTTGATAAATAACTTAATCCTTCTTTATCAACATTGCCTTCTTGAATTAATCCTTTTGAATAATCAATAGATTCTTTTGCAATTCTTTGAGGAGTTCCAGTTTTAAGTCTTTGAAGTTCAATTCCCATTTTTCTTAAGTTATCACTTAATCCAATTGAAGGATTTTCTCCATCTGGACCACCTGAAAATTTAGTATGACCTCTTAAAATTTCAGAGTTCATATATGTTCCAGTTGCTAAAACTACTGCTTTTGATTTGATTTCGTGTCCTTTTTTAGTTTTAACACCTAAAACCCTATCTTCACTATAAATTAAATCGATAACTTCATCCTCTAAAATATCTAAATTAGGAGTTTCTAAAAGATGTTTTTGCATATTTTTAGGATATCTTTTTTTATCTGCTTGAGCTCTTAAGCATTGGACTCCAGGTCCTTTTTTAGTATTTAACATCTTCATTTGTAAATATGTTTCATCAGCACATTTACCCATAAATCCACCTAAAGCATCTATTTCACGAACTACAATTCCTTTTGCACTTCCGCCAATTGAAGGATTACATGGCATATTACTAGCCATAGCAAAATTTAAAGTAATTAATAAAGTACTTTTATTCATTCTAGCTGAAGCAAGTGAGGCTTCATTTCCAGCGTGTCCCCCACCAACTACAATTACATCATATTCATCTTTAATAACATTTAACATAATTTAATCTTCTTTATACTCTTTTCTAAATTTCGCATTATAT
>CAVKAB010000098.1:0-4983 GCA_963653985.1 Bacteroidaceae bacterium | reverse complement strand
AAATTCTTCTTTTTGGGGGAATTGATGTTTAAAGAAGGTTACTTGACGTTTAGCGTAGTTTCTAGTGTTCTTTTTAATTAACTCATAGACTTCATCTTCATTTAAGTTCCCATTTTTAAGTTCTTTAAATTCTTTGTATCCAATAGCTTCTAATGCTTTTAATCCATTTGGGTATTTTTCTAGGAGGTTTAATGCTTCTTTAGTTAATCCTTCTTCTTTCATCATGTCTACTCGAAGATTAATCTTCTCGTAGAGAGAGTTTCTTTCAGGATTAATGAAAATAAAGAGGGAATCAGGATATAGTAACTCCATATGTTTATTTTCATTTACTTCTTCTTTAGTGTGGTTACTTGTTTCATTAATGAAGAGTGCTCTTAAAAGTCTTTTACGATTATTAATGTGGATATTCTTTAAAGAGGAAGGATCTTTTGATTCCAAAATCTTCCATATCTCTTCATTAGAGACTCCATCATAGTAATTAGGAGGCATCTTAATATCTTCTTCATTAAAGATGTAATTAAAGAGTAATGCTTTAAGATATAATCCACTTCCTCCAATAAGGATAATGGTATCTTCTTTATGAGATTCAAGAAATGGTCTTACCATTTTTTGATATAAGTAGATGTTATTTTCTTCATTTAAATCCATCATATCATAGAAGTAGTAATATCCTTTAGATAATTCTTCCTTACTTGGTTTAGCAGTCCCTATATCCATTTCTTTAAAGATTTGGAATGCATCAAAATTAAGAATTAAGGAATTAGGGAGTATTTCATGAAGTTTTTCTCCTAAAGAAGATTTAGAAGAACAGGTAGGTCCCATAATACAGATGATATGTGGTAATTTCTTTTTAGTATTGTTACTTGTATTTTCCATATATACTTTCTTCTTCCTCCTTTACTTAATCTTAATGATTAATTCTTTAATCTCATTTAAATAATCCCTAACCTCATTAGATAATACTTCATAGTTATTAAGTAAGGGATCATTATCTAATTCTTTCTTTAAGGTTAAGTATTCAGAATTGTCCATACCTGAGGTAGGACAATTCTTATAGAAATTCATCTTATTAATCTTATCTTTGTAATAAGATGAATTTACAAGTTTCTTTAAAGAAAGATATTCTAAAATTAAAGAAGAGGATGAAACCTCTTCTTTAATTGAATATATATCTTTTAATATTGATTCATTTTTAATCATTAACGATTTCTCCAAGTAAAGAGTAAGTTTTGCTTTCTACTATTTTAACATTAATGATTGATCCAATTAAAGATGGATCTCCTTTAAAGTTAACACTCTTATTGTTTTCAAGTGTTCCTGTTAGCATATTCTCATCTTTTTTAGAAACACTAGTAACAAGGACTGGGAGAGTTTTCCCAACAAGTTCTTTTGCTTTCTTTTCAATTGAAACTTCAAGAGCACTTGTTAATTCTTTAAACCTTCTAACCTTTGTCTTGTAATCAACCTTATCATCAATTTTTGCAGCAGGTGTTTTTTCACGAGGGGAATAAATAAAGGTAAATGCACTAGTGTATTCAACTTCTTTAACAAGTGAAACTGTATCAAGGAATTCTTCTTCAGTTTCATTTGGGAATCCAACAATGATATCAGTTGAGAATGAGATATCTGGGATTTCTTTTTTAATACGGTTAACAAGGTCAAGATATTCTTCCCTTGTGTATCTTCTTGCCATTCTCTTTAAAACTGAATTAGAACCACTTTGGCATGGGAGATGAATGTATTTCATGATATTAGGATATTTCTTCATGACTTCAATAACATCATCTTTAAAGTAGTTTGGATATGAAGTTAAGAATCTAACACGTGGAATACCAAGTTTTGCAACTTCTTCTAAGACATTTGCAAATGTTACCTCGTAATTTAAATCTTTTCCATATGAGTCAACGTTTTGACCAAGGAGAGTAACTTCCTTGTATCCTTGAGCTTTTAATAATTCACATTCCCTAATAATATCTTTAATGTTTCTACTTCTTTCTTTTCCACGAGTTAAAGGAACGATGCAATATGTGCAGAAGTTATCACATCCAAATGAGATATTAACAAATGCGCTAAATTTATTTTCTCTAGTAACTGGTAAATCTTCAACGATTTCTCCTTCCTTACTAGAAACATTAACAATACGGGTTTTATAGTTACTTGTGATGTATTCATCAAGTAACTTAATTAAAGAGTTGATTTCATGGGTACCAAAGATGATATCAACATGTGGGTATACATTAATGACTTTGTTTAAGGTGTCTTCTGTTTCAATCATACATCCTGCTACCATAAGAATTAAATCTTTCTTTTTAGCTTTTAAGTGTTTGATATCTCCAAGTTCAGCGTATACCTTATCATTTGCGTTTTCTCTAACACTACATGTATTAATACAAATGATATCAGCATCATTCATATCTTCTGTTCTTTTCATCTTTAAGGAAGAAAGAATACCAGCGATTGTTTCTTCATCTCGATGGTTTGCTTGGCATCCATGAGTTTTGATAAAGTATTTTTTATTTTCTAAAGTATCTACTAACTTTTGAGATGGATCATAAACGTAATGGAGAGTGTCTATTTCACCATTTCTTTTAATAGAACTTTTGTAATCAGGTTTTTTTAAGTATTTAATTTCTCTCATTAGTTATTCTCCTTTTTCAAGATATATTGGGGTAATTTTAGTTGGGGTAAAGAGGAAATCATCAACAGTAATGACTACTGCACTAAAGACATATGGAGCATCATCATTAAGTGACATAACAACATTTTTCTTTAAGAGTTGTTTTGCAATAACACTTTCTTCTTCAAATCCTAAGATACCATTTTTATCTCCACACATTCCAACATCTGAGATATAAGCAGTTTTCCCTAATATTTGAGCATCTCTAGTTTGAACATGTGTATGAGTTCCTAAGATTGCAGTAACTTCTCCTTTAAAGGCATGTGCTAAGGATTGTTTTTCCCCATTAGCTTCTGCGTGTAAATCAATGATATGGATATCACTTGTATCATTCATTAAGAGATTAGATATTGCTTCATATGGAGGGATTACTTCTTCTTTCATGAATACTTGACCTAGGACATTTGTTACTCTAATTGTAACTCCATCTAGATCAAATACCCTACTTCCTTCCCCTTTAATAGAATCATCTTTAATGTTTAATGGTCTAACGATATTGTCGTTATCAATAAACATTGCTAATTCTTCTTTTTTGTCTACGTAATGGTTACCAAGGGTAATGCAATCAATATCAAGATTAGTAAGGAAATTGTAATGAGCATTGTTAATTCCTCTACCATTTGAGATATTTTCTCCATTAACGATGGTAAAATCGATATTGTACTTATTCTTAATAAAAGAAAGGTTTTCTTTCAAAGCCTTTCTTCCAACTTTTCCAACAACATCACCAACAAACAAAATATTCATAATTATTTTGCTGTTTCAATAGCACGGTACTCTCTAATGACATTAACTTTGATTTGACCAGGATATTGCATTTCATTTTCAATACGGTCTTTAATGTCTTTAGCAAGTTTGAATGCTTGTAAATCATCAATCTTTTCTGGAATGACATTAACTCTAACTTCTCTACCACTAGAGATAGCGTAGCAATTTAAGACTCCATCGTATGATTTACATATAGTTTCTAATTGTTCAAGTCTTTTTATGTATGTTTCAAGTGTTTCACTTCTACTTCCAGGTCTTGCTGCACTTAATGTATCAGCTGCAATGACAAGGTTTGAAATGACGTATTTAATTGGGACATCTCCATGGTGAGATTCAATAGCGTTAATAACAATATCATTTTCACCACATTTTTTAGCAAGTCTTGCACCAATTTCAACATGGCTTCCTTCAACTTCAAAGTCACTTGCTTTACCAATATCATGTAATAAACCAGCACGCTTTGCAATTTGTTGATTTAATCCAAGTTCTGCTGCCATAACTCCAGCGAGTTCTGCAGTTTCAATTGAATGTTCAAGTTGATTTTGACCATAACTTGTTCTGTATTTGAGTCTTCCAATATTCATAACAAGTTCTTTATCCATTTTACCAATTCCAAGTTTGAAGATAGCATCTTCACCAGCTTTCTTAATTTGTTCATCAACTTCTTTTTTACATTTAGCGACGACTTCTTCAATTCTTCCTGGTTGGATTCTTCCATCTTTAACAAGGATTTGAAGTGCTCTTGATGCGATTTCTCTTCTAATTGGATTAAAGCAACTAACTGTGATTGATTCTGGAGTATCATCAATTAAGATATCAACACCTAAAGCTGCTTCAAGAGACTTGATGTTTCTACCTTCTCTTCCAATGATTCTTCCTTTCATTTCATCACTTGGGATTGAAATGACATTTACTGTTCTTTCAGTTGTGACTTCTTGAGAATGTCTTGCAATTGCATTTGCAAGAATATCTTTTGCAGTTTCATCTGCTTTTTCATGAGCTTCTTCTTCTTTTTCTTTCATGAATTTTGCAATTGAGTTAGCTTCTTTTTCTTCAACTCTTTTGAAGATTTCTTCTCTTGCTTCTTTTTCAGTTAAGTTTGCAACCTTTTCAAGTTCTTCTAAGATTGAATTAATCTTTTCTTGTAAGGATTTTTGTCTTTTCTTATTTTCTTCAATTTGAGAATCTACTAATTTTTCTTTTTCATCAATTAATGTTTCTTTCTTTAAAAGTTGAGCGTCACGATTATTGATTAAAGTTTCTCTTTGATCTAATTTCTTTTCACTTGCTAAGACATCTTGTTTTCTTTCTTTGATATCTCTTTCAGCTTCTTGTTTCATTTCTGCAACAGTTTGTTTAGCGTCAAGTTGAGCATTCTTTTCGATGTGTTCTGCTTTAATTTCTGCATCTTTGATGATTTTACTTGCTTTGCTTTCTGCTCTTTTCTTTGAAAAATGAGGGATAACAAAACAAACAAGAAAACCAACACCAAAAAATACAACAGCTAAAGCAATACAGATTGCAATCCATGTACCTGT
>CAVKAB010000097.1:0-5016 GCA_963653985.1 Bacteroidaceae bacterium | reverse complement strand
ATTGTGTCGCTTAAAAGCGGCACAAAAGCGGCACATTTAAATTGATGTTATTTTTAGATTAATCTATAATATTTTAAAGAGGTAAAAAAGTTATGAAATATCCATTAAAATATGAAAGTGAGAAAATAGAGTTTAAAAAATCATTAAGTCAATTAGATAAAGGCTTAGAAGCTTTAAGTGCAATGCTAAATAAAAATGGTTATGGAAAAATTGTTTTTGGTGTTTTAGATAATGCAGATATTGAAGGTCTAAAAGATATTGGACAAGAATCTATTAAAAAGATTGCTACAAGAATTAAAGAATCAATAGTTCCTTCCATTACGCCTAACATAAATCTAGAAAATTATGGAGAATTACAAGTAATTGAAGTAGAAGCAAAAGGTGATCAAAAACCATATGCATGTTTTGGGAACTACCTTATTAGAGTAGGTAGTGAAAATAAAAAGATTATGCCTCAAGAATTAGGAGATTTATTTTTTACTAATTCTAATTTACCAACTGAAAAAATAGAAGCATTAAATCAAGACTTAACTTTCAATGGATTAAAATCACTATATATTTCTAATGGTTATACAATTAATGATGCAACTTTTGCTAAAAATATGGGACTTTTAACATCTAATGGGAAGTATAATTATGTTGCAGAAATTTTATCTGATAACAACAATTGCTCCATTAAAGTTGTAAGATTTAAAGGTGAAGATAAATCAGAAATGATATCAAGAAATGAATTTGGATATAAGTGTATGCTTATTGCATTAAAACAAGCTTATGAATTTGTACTATCTTTTAATGAAACAAAAGTTGATTTAAATAGCGATTTAGAAAGAAAAGAAATAAATTTATTCGATAAAAATTGCTTAGATGAAGCATGGACTAATGCATGTTTACATAATAGATGGGTAAGAAATGTTCCTCCTGCAATTTACATTTTTTCTAATAGAATTGAAATTGTTTCAACTGGTGGGCTTCCACTTGATTTTTCTAAAGAAGAATTTTTTAATGGAGTTTCACATCCAATCAACTTTAGTTTAATGAAAATAATGGGACAATTAAATTTTATTGAACAAACAGGGCATGGAGTACCTTTAATTGTTAAAAAATATGGAGAAAAAGCTTTTAGTTTTTATGAAAATCATATTGTTGTTACAATACCTTTTAGTTTTACTCCAAGTTTTAATCAATTAAAAACAGACTTAAGTGAAAGTCATAACAAGATTTTAAAAATATTAAACGAAAATCCTACTTTAACTTTAAAAGAATTATGTGAAGTCTCTAATCTTGGAAGAACAAGAGTTACTGAAATTATTAATGATTTAAAAGGAATGAATAGAATCGAAAGAATTGGAAATAATAGAAGTGGTTATTGGAAAATAATTAAATAGTACACTGATTGTGTCGCTTAAAAGCGGCACAAAAGCGGCACATTCTTTTAAATAAAATTAAAATATTATAATCTGCCACGAATGAAGTAAAATAGTCAGTTTTGGCAGGCTATCTCTCTAAAAACCCGAGATAAGCTGCCACGAGTTGATATTTTATATGAGTTTTGGCAGATTATCTCCTTTTTTCTTATTCTAGAAAACTATAAATTTTATGAAATTAAATTCTGTAGTGCTCTATTTACTGTAGATAAATCCTTAAATTCTCAAATAAGATATTTATTATCTTTACTTGAACAAGTTATTCCTAAGAAATATTCTATTAGACCTACATTAATTACAACATTTGGAATTAATCATAATGAATATAGTAGTATTTTCTCTAACGTAATTACTCTTAATGATTTATTTGAAAAATAATAAAAAAGAGATAACTCTTTAACTAATTCTATATTAGCTATATGAAGTTATCTCTTTTATTTTAGAAAAATTTATTTGGTCATTTTTGCTTTTTATTTGGTCATTTATTAGGTCAATATGTGACCAAATAAAATTTAAAAACTATTTTTAAAATACTATTTCTTGATGAAATATCCTCCAGATTTTTTTGATCCTTTTAATTCAATATAATTTTTAATCTCTCTTTTTATAGTATTTCTTATCATTTCTAGAGATAGTTTAGGATTTTTTTGACTTAAAATAGTAAAAATCTTATTTGTATTGATGCCAGGGTTTTCTTGAATTAATTTTAAAATCTCTAATCCAAGGTCATTTATTTGGTCATTTATTTGGTCATTTATTTGGTCATTTATTTGGTCATTTATTTGGTCATTTATTTGGTCATTTATTTGGTCATTTATTTGGTCATTTATTTGGTCAGAATAATTTAAATTAGGCAATGAGACTATAAAAAAATTTTCCGTTGGTTTAAATTCTGGGTGTTTAAATTCGTTTTTATATGAGTCAATTGTTTTTTGAATGCCAGTCCCAAAGTTTTCAATTAATCCTAATTTATCTAATAAATGTACTAATCTTTCATTTCGATATGTTTGAACTCCATTAAAAATTTCATCAAGTGTTGCTTTATAGAGTCCTCCAGGACTTGTAATTCTTACTTTATCTTTGTAAAATTCTATTTTTATATTAGAACGTAAAAAATAATTAGCATGACAAAAAGCGTTTAATACAATTTCTCTTAATGCTATTTGTGGATATGAATATTGTTCTTTTCTTATCCAAGTAGTTGTATTTATTGTCGCTTTCATATCGTTTAATCTTTCTACTGTTTCTTGAGTATCAAGTAAAATTTTTAATAAACTTCCAGTAAAAGTTTTTTTGTATTTAAAATTTAACTCTTGATCGTATTCAGCAATTTTGACTGCAATATTAGATTGATCAGAAAGTATGAATCCTAAATTAGTGTATTTACCATCTGCTTTTAAAAGACCTAATGAAGTTAATGATTTTTTATCATAATTAATATTTTTAGAATCGAAGTAGTTAATTAAAAATTTAAATGTTAAATCTTGGCTTTCACTAATATCTGATTCAAAATCATAAGTTTTAGAATCCATAATCATTTGAATTATTTCATCTTCATTGCATTTTCTAATAGAAGTTCCTAATCTTTTAAATACTCCACTAGGTTTAGGACCTTTTTCTTTTAAATAATAAGGCTTTTTAATACCTTCATAAACTTTAATTTCTAAAACTCCATCATCATTAAAATTATATTTAACTAATGTGGATGGAAGAGGATAAATAGTATCTTGTAACCATGAAGATAATTTTAAGGAAATTTCATCTTTGTCCTGCTCTAAAAAAGGCGTATAAAAAGTACCATCATCTTCAATACCAACATAAATAGTTCCACCATTTGTATTTAAAAAAGCTATTATTTCATTTTTAACTTCATCAATTAATTCTCTTTTTAATTCTACATTGTTTGATTCTTGATATTTCATAATTATCCTCCTTTTTATTGGTTCAACTTTTTTATATATTATAAAATAATTGACCAAATAATTTCAATTAAATAATCTTAACATTTATTATATCGTTTATAAAATGAAAAAAGACTGTTAAGTCAAATAACCTAACAGCCTTAATAATTTCTACCAATTATCTCTTAAAGGATTTTTTAAACTCAATGTTTTATAGTAATCATATCTATATGGACATGCATCCCATACTTTCCAACAAAAATCACTCATGTATTGTGTTGTATAGTTTCCATCTAAATATTCAACACCATTTTCTTTAGTAGCAAAGCAGATATAATAACTATCATCAGTGATTCTTAAATCAGCATGATCGATTTCAAATCCACCCCAATGGTAAGTAGCAACTTCGTATACTTTTTTAGTAGCGTATTCACATCTTTGATCATAATATCCGATGTTATAATCATGATCATCATTTAAATATCCATAATTTGTATAATTGAAATCACCTTTAAATAATCCAACAGCTTTATTGTATAATTCTTCATTATTAGCACTAAATCCACAATAAGTTAAATAATCTTGGATAGTGTAATCTTTTGTACAATATTGAGATGCATATTCTCTAAAGCTTTCTGCAACTCCATTAACTGTTCTTGAATCTGGGTTTAATTTAAAACAATTTTGACCTAAACTACTTTTTTGACCTGGATTATCATATGCCATAAGTAATGCAGCTCTAGAATTTGTAACGTTTTCTTCATAAGGGTTATAAGTTAATGTTGCAAGTCTAGTTGAATATTCTTTATTAGTTGATAAGAAGATATTAATACCTTCAGCTGCTTTATCTTCATATGCTTGCATAGCTTCTAATTGATTCTTGAAAAGTAAATTAACTGCGTTAACATTTTCTGCCATTCTATCCATAAGATCGCTATAGACTCCACGAGCAATTTCACCTTTATCTTTTGCTAAATAATACATTTGGAATTTAGCGAGGTTAGAAGTTAAGATTAATACTGAATCAATATATGCCATAAAGTTTTTGATGTTTTTCATTCTTTGAATTGACCATACATCAGTACATGCAATTGTATTGAAGTAGTAATAGAAGATACTATTTCCACTAGCTTTATTAGGTTGTAGAATATCTCCTGCTATATTAATAACTTCATTTGCAATTGGTAATCCATTAATTAATAAGTTTTCAATAGCATCATGATAATATTCTTCACGTTTTGCTTCAAGCTCAGCTTCACTAATTGATTCATCTTCTTCTAAATCAACAAGCATTTGCATGCCTTTAACTGTATATGAACTATAATTTTCTAAAGTGTTACTAACTTTTTCAAGAACATTACTTAAGACTGCTTCAGAGTGATCTTTTTCCATTTGCTGAGCAATAGCGTTAAGTTTATTATCAAGAGCTTCTAATTGCTTTTCAATTCTTTCTAATGATTTAGTAGTAGCATCACGAAGATCTAATCCACATTCATTTAAAAGATTAAGAACTAAAGTTTTTCCATATGAAGAAATACCACCAGTAATTAAATCTCCACCTTTATCAATGATAATATCAACAATCCATTTATCAATCTCTGCATCTGTAGGTTCTGCGCTTAATCTTCTTTGACCTGTAGAAGTATATAAACTTGAATCTAAGGTTAAATTGTTGTCATCCTCTTTTTCTT
>CAVKAB010000096.1:0-5149 GCA_963653985.1 Bacteroidaceae bacterium | reverse complement strand
ATTTATCCTGTTATTTTAATTACTAGTAGTATTTTGCTAAGAATTTATTACCCTATCTTACTTGGTAGTGGATCAAATATAATATCGTCATCTTTAGTAAATTTTTCAATTTCAACATTATTTTTGTATCTTTTATTAAGATTTATTTTTGTAATATTTTCTTTTACATCTAAATTTAAAGGAGGGGTTGTTTTACCTACAGTTTCTTTTGGATTTTTAGTAGGTAAAATCATTACTACTTTAGTATCTTTATGGATTTATAAATTAAGTGAGAATGAAGAGTTAATAATTATTATAATTTCAGGATGCTTATTTTATTCATTTACTTTTAAGGAAGTATTTGTAGGGGCATCTTTAATATTTTCATTTGGAAACCCTTTAATTTTACTTCCTCCAATTTTATTAACTAGTGCAATATCTTATGTACTAATTAAGAAATTACCGATTTATTCTATTAATGATTTCTTAAATGATAAATTTAGTCAAAAATTAATGCTTTAATTCTATTCTTTTTGATTTTAGTTTGTTAAAATTTATATATGAAAAAAAGTGTTAAAATTGTTGTTTTTACTCTCCTTGGAGTAATTTTAGTCCCTACTTTAACAGTAGGAAGTTACGTAAGTTATGTAGCGTTATCTTATAAAAGAATAGAAGATAATAAGAATTTGGAAATTGAGCATAATTCAAAATTAAAAGAAGTAAATACAGATGAAGAATTATCTATTACTTCCTTTAATATTGGTTTTGGAGCGTATTCTTATGATTATACTTTCTTTATGGATACTGGATATGATGAATATGGTAATGAAGTTACTGGACATTATGGAAAGGGTAGAAGTAAAGATGAAACTTTAAGAAATACTTATGGATGTATTGATATTGCTAAAGAAATTAATAGTGATTTTTATGTATTCCAAGAAGTTGATACATTAGGAGATAGAAGTTATAACGTTAATCAAAAAGATTTGATTAATATGTCATTTAGAGATTACGATAATGTATACGCAGTTAATTATGATAGTGCATATCTTTGCTACCCTTTATATGATCCAATTGGTAAATCTTATAGTGGATTAAATACATTATCTAAATACGAAATTAAAGAAAGTGTTAGAAAATCATATACAATTTCTACTGGATTTGATAAATTCTTTGATTTAGATAGATGTTTTGAAGTTAATAGAATAAGTGTTAAAGATTCATCTAAAGAATTAGTTATTATTAATAATCATATGTCTGCATATGATGAAGGTGGATATATTAGAAATGCTCAACTTCAAGAATTAAATTCTTATATTATGGAAGAATATAATAAAGGTAATTATGTTGTAGTTGGTGGTGATTTTAATCATGATTTATTAGCATATAATCCAAATGCAAGCGAGAAATATACTGAATCAAATCCATCTTTTAAAGATTTATACAAAGAAAAAACTCCTTCATGGGTATCTTATTTATTTAATGAAGATGGTACAAGTCAAATTGATAGTAGTTTAAAAGTTTATGGTGCTGAAAATATTCCAACCTGTAGAAGTGCAAACGAAGTTTATAGAGAAGGAATCAGTTTTGTTAAAACTGTTGATGGATTTATTGTTTCAAGTAATGTTGAAGTTTCAACTGTTGAAGCATTTAGAGTAGGCGAAACTGCTTTTGCGTATAGTGATCATCAACCTACAAAACTTACTTTTAAATTAAAATAGGGGGTAAATATGCATAATATTGAAGAAATATTAAATAAATTATCTATTAATGAAAAAATTGAATTTTTAAGAGGAATTAATTTTTGGGAACTTAAAAAAGATGACCGTTTTAATTTAAAAGGGATTAGAATGAGTGACACTACAAGTGGAATTCGTAAAGTTTCTTTAAATGTTGGATTAAATGAAGTTGGTGATCCAAGTGTTTTATATCCAACAAGTAGCGCTTTAGCTTGTTCTTTTAATCGAAAATTATTAGAAGAAGTTGGTAAAAATGTTGCACTTGATGCAAAAGCGCAAGGAATTAATTGTGTTTTAGGCCCTGGAATTAATATTAAAAGAAATCCATTATGTGGAAGAAATTTTGAATATTTTAGTGAAGATCCATATTTAACTGGTGAACTTGCTATAAGTTACGTTAATGGAATGGAAAGTGAAAAAGTTGCAAGTTGTATTAAACATTTTGCGTGTAATTCTACTGAAAATGAAAGAGCAAGAATTAATGAAGTCGTTGATGAAAGAGCGTTACACGAAATCTATCTTGAAGCATTTAGAAAAGTAATTACTTCTACCCAAGTTGGAAGTGTTATGACTTCTTATAATAAAGTTAATGGAGTATACACTACTGAAAATAAATATTTATTAAAAGATGTTTTACGTGATACATATCACTATAATGGATTAATTATGAGTGATTGGATGGCAGTTAATGATTCAATTGCATCACTTTTTAATGGACTTGATTTAGAAATGCCAAATGCTAATAACTTAAATTATTTTAAATTATTAGAAGCTTATAATAATAAAAAAATTAGTGAAGAAGATATAAATAAACCTTTAAGAAATATTTTAAACTTTATTTATAAATACCAAGATATAGAATCTACTCCAAAAGATTTTGAAAAACATCATGAATTTGCTATTAAAGCATGTGAAGAATCTATTGTTTTAGCAAAAAATGAAAAAGTTTTACCTATTTTAAGTAGTGAAACTGTATTATTTATAGGTGATTTAGTTAAAAATCCTCATATTGGTGGAAAAGGTAGTGCGGCAGTTAACCCTTATAAAATTGAAGATTTCTTCTATGCAATTAAAGAATTTACTACTCATTATTCATATTTAAAAGGATATGATGATAAAGATGATAATGAAAATTCTAAATTATTAAAGATTTGTTTAGAGAGTGCTAAAAGTAAAAATAAAGTTGTTGTATTTTTAGGTACATCTAATGATGATGATTGTGAAGGATTTGATTTAGAAAATGCATCGTTATCAAAAAATCAAATCAATTTAATAAATGAATTATATAAAGTTAATAAAAATATAGTAGTAGTTTTAGAATCAGGAAATGTTAAAGAATTACCATTTATTGATAAAATTAAAGGTTTATTAATCACTTATCTTGGGGGAGAAGGATTAAATAAAGCAATTGTTAATACTTTATATGGTAAAAATAATCCAAGTGGAAGATTAAGTGAAACTTATTTTAAGGAATTAAAAGATCATCCAGCATATCATTATTTAGATAACAATTTAATTGATAATTTGCATAAAGAATCAATCTTTGTAGGATATCGTTATTTCGCATCATTCCCTGAAAAAGTATTATTCCCATTTGGATATGGATTAAGTTATTCAAATTTTGAATATCAAAACATTAATATTGATAGAAATACATTAAATAAAGATGAATCTTTATATGTTTATTTAGATATTTTAAATAAATCAGATAGAGACGCTAAAGAAGTTATTGAAGTTTATATTGAAAAACCAAATGATAAGGTATTTAACGCTAAAAAAGAATTAAAGAATTTTGATAAAGTAGAAGTTAAAGCAAATAACAATTACCATTTAACTTTAAAATTAGATTATAAAGATTTTGGATATTACGATATTAAAACTCATTCTTATAGAGTAGAAAAAGGTAATTATAAAGTTTATGTTTCTAAAGATTCTTTAAATGACTTAAAAGTTTTCGATTTATTTATTGAAGGAGAAGATATTGAATCTCCATATTTAAGAGAAGTAAGTAACGAAAATAATCAAACTAATTTAATTGAATCTAAGCTTAAAGGTGCTAGATATTTTACTCATGAAGTTAGAGAATTAAGTGATTCAGAATTTAAAGAAATTGATGAAAATATCTTTATTAATGATCCAAAAGATTATAAATATGATTATTCATCATCATTTAATGTTGCAATTAAACTTGGAAGTAAAGGCGCTAAAAAAGTTAAAAATATTATGTGTTTATATCCTAAATTAAAGGATAATAAAGAAGCTCAAGCATATGTTTTTGGAACGCCTTTAAGACAATTCATGTATTTTGTACCAGGTATTTTAGAATCTGATTTAGATTTATTAATTAAAGTATTTAATAATGAAAATCCTATTATTAACGCTACGAAATTCTTAAATAAAGTTAAAAAGGTTGCAAAGAAATAGTATGAAAAAATTAAATACAAAAAATACAATATTGCTATTTTTAGCTGCTTTTGTTTGGGGAATTACTTTCGTTTTCCAATCAATTGCTGCAAAATACATGGATGCATATTCAGTATTATTTTTAAGAAGTGTTATAGGAAGTGTTACTCTTTTGCCATTTGTTATTTATTCTTTAAAAAGAGATAAAGAAGCAGGAATTAAATATAAAATAAAAGATTTATTATTATCTGGAATTTTCTGTGGAATATTTTTAACTCTTGCAAGTTTATTTCAACAAATTGGTCTTGAATCTACAAGTGCTTCGAAAACAGGATTTATTACTGCAGTTTATATTATTTTAGTACCAATATTTGGTATTTTTATGAAGAAAAAACTCCATATTAATACTATTATTGCAGTTGTAATTGCATTTGTTGGATTATTTTTTCTTTCATATAACTTTGGAGAAAGTTTAGCATTTAATACAAGTGATTTAATTATATTAGCAGGTGCATTCTTATTTGCAGGTCAAATTCTAACAATTGATCATTATTGTTCTAAAGTTAATGTATTACTTTTATCAATGGAACAATTAATTATGCAAGCAATTATTTCTTTGATTGCAGGATACATTATCAAAGGAAATACATTCTTAGTAAGTTGTACTTATAATGTTGAATCAATTATTTCTATTTTATTTATTGGAATTTTCTCAAGTGCAATTGCGTATACCCTCCAAATGTTTGGTCAAAGAGGATATGATCCAAGTAAAGCTAGTATTATTTTATCAATGGAAAGTGTCTTTAGTTCTATATGTGCTACTATTATTTATACATTTTATAAATTTAGTGATGTTAATCAATATATGACAGCATGGCAAATAGTAGGAGCAATCTTAGTTTTTAGTGGAGTTATTATATCTCAACTTGATTTTACTAAATTAAGTAAAAAGAATAAAAATATAGAAGAAAATAATATAAAAGTTGAAGAAAATGAAAAAGCCGAATCTTAATTTGATTCGACTTTTT
>CAVKAB010000095.1:2826-5183 GCA_963653985.1 Bacteroidaceae bacterium | reverse complement strand
ATCAAGACACAACTAGATGCTATCTAGAGACTGTCTAGGATAAAATATACCACAATTTAATATATTTTTTAAGTAAAATATAAAAATTATGTAATATTTTAGAAACAGTTAAGATTTAATATCTTATCTACTATTTTATTAACCGTCTTTTTTGAATAATTTAATCCTTTTAATAAATTATCTTCGGTATAATCAGCAGAAATTGAAACATATGATGCAATAATTGATGCAACATAGACATTAAATAAATCTTGATTTGAAAAAAATTCAGGTAAATTTATCATAATGTATGGTACGAATAAATTATTAAATATTTGAGCAACACTAATGTTTTTTTCTTCATCTTTTACTTTATTCAAATAAAAAGTAACTTCATTTAAGTATTCAGTGTATTTTGTGTCATAATCTTTTGGATTAATGAAATACAATTTTTCATTATTGTAGAATGATAATCTTTCATCATATTTTCTTGTTACAAGTTGAACAAACAACATTGCTTTAGCGTAATCATATTTTTTACGATTTTTAAAAGCTTCTGCAAGAATTGTATTACCACTAAAAAGATCAGTTTTACTTTCAAGTTCTTTTAAGTCGTTTAAGCCTAAAAATACTTTATTTAATGAATCATCAGTTAAATTTTTATAGATAGTTTGGATATCAAAACGCATATTTTGCTTATTGTTAAGATATTCTCTTTGCTTTTTTATCATTAATAATTCATTTGGTAAAGATTCAATGCTTTCTAATTTAGCAACCCCATCATATGGCAAATTCTTAATTTTTTCATAAAATTCATTAAATTCTAATTCTTTATTTAACTCAATCATTAAATTCATTACCATATTTGTATAATCTTTAAAATTATAAGTTATTAAATCGTTAAAATTATTAATTAATAAAGAATATGCTTCATTATATTTTTCTAAAGATATTAAAGTTTCTACTTCTTTCATCAAAAGTGCAGTATTTTTACTTTCTTTTACGTTATTTTTTAATTCATATAATTTATAAATTTTATCACTCATCATTTTCCCTCAACTTATTATATAAAGTTAACGCAACATTATCTGGTAAAATTTGTTCTAATTCGATTAATGTTGCTTTTTTTAAATCCTCAATCGTTGGATACATTTTTAATAAATCTTCTTTTCTTTTTTCACCAATTCCATTTATTTCATCAAATATAGATTTAAACATATTTTTATTTCTTTTTTTAATATGAGTAGAAATTGCAAATCGATGAATAGAATCTTGCATTTTTGTTAAAAATAAAAATAATTCATTATCATTTAGGACAATTTCCTCATATTGAGAGTTCATTAACGCTCTTGTTCTATGTTTATCATCTTTAACTAATCCACATAAAGGAATATTAATATTTAATTCTTTAAATACATTATTTGCAACTTCAATTTGATTTTTACCACCATCTAGAATAATTAAAGAAGGAAAATTTGCATTTTCTTCTTTAAGACGAGAATATCTTCTAGTTAAAACTTCTTTCATTGATGATAAATCATCTTTTTTATTAATAGAATTGATATTAAATATTCTATTATATCTTTTATCTTCTTCTCCATTTATATAAGTTACCATCGCTCCAATTGCATTTGTACCTTGTAAATGAGAATTATCAAATAATTCAATTACTCTCGGGTAATCAATTTTTAATAAATTAGCAAGTTCATTTAATAAATATTCATTATCTTTCTTTAAAGATTTATAATGGAAAAAATTACTTAAATTCTCTTTAGCGTTTAAAACACTATTATTAATAATTTCTAAATATTTTCCCCCTTGAGCTAAAATAATTTTAGTATCTAGATTATTTTCTAATTCTTCTTTAATAAATGAAGATGATGTAATAATTTCACTAGGAAGAGGAATTGATAAATAATATTGAAGTAAAATATTTAAAATAAATTCATTATTATCTCCAATAATTTCATAGTTAAAATCTTTTTTACCAATTAATAAACCTTTTCGATATATCAAAATATTAATTGAAACATAATTATCAGAAATATAAAACGCAATAAAATCACGATTTACATTATCAAAAAATTCTACATTTTGCTTTTCATTAATATAAAGCAAAGAATCTAATTTATTTTTATATGTTAAAGCATTTTCAAAATCTAAATTAGATGAATAATAATTAATTTTTTCTTTAATTTTCTTAATTAATTCATCATTATTTCCTTTTAATATATTATTAATTTCATCAATAATTCTATCATATTCTTCTTTTTTAACTTCATTAATACAAGGCGCTAAACATTCATGCATGTGGTAATATAAGCAACTAGATTTACCAACATTTTTGCATTTTCTTAAAGGAAATAGAGAATTAATAA
>CAVKAB010000095.1:0-2406 GCA_963653985.1 Bacteroidaceae bacterium | reverse complement strand
TCATTTTTTAATTTAACAATTGTTGCTCCATTTCCTCCATTTGTTTCATTTCCAAGTGAAAATGATTCAACAAAAGAGTTTTTTCTTAATTCTTGATGTAATGCTTCTCTTAATTTTCCACTTCCAAATCCATGGATAATTTTAACATTACTTAATTTTTTATTATATGCTTCTGCTAAATAATCTTTTAAAGCTTCAACACCTTCATAAGTATGATATCCAATTAAATTTAAAGAAGATGATATTTGTTTTGCATTTAAAATTTTATCATCAATATCAATGCTTGAAATCTTTTTAGTAGGACTTGCTACTTTGATTTTCTTTAAATTATCAATAGTTGTTTGGAATGTAAATCCAGAATCATCAATAACTTTTACTTTATTTTTACGAATATCGCTAATAACTCCACGAGTTTCAATGTTTTTAATTAAAACACTATCTCCAACATTTAAAACTTCATTTTCTGTATTTTCTTCGATTGAAATTTTAGACAATTTCTCTAAAGCTTTTTTTGCGTTTTTCTCTTTAATAAATTCATCATAAATATGATTAATTTCACGATATTTTTTATCTAAAATTTCATCAAAATCATTAATTTTTTGTTCTCTTAATTTAGTTTCTCTTATTGATAATTTATTCTTTTCTTTATCAATATCGCTTTGAACTTTAGACATTTTAATTTCGTATTCTTTAAGTTTTTCTTCTTTTTTAACAATTTCTCTTTCTTTTTCTTCTAAAAGTTCAAGTCTACGAGTTTCATCACTCATGTAATTTTCTTCAAAAATTATTTTTGCATCATTAATAATATCTTGAGCGATACCAAATTTATTTGCAATTAAAAAACCATAACTCTTACCACTTACTCCTAAAATAAGTTTAAAAGTAGGTTTGATTTTCTTTTCGTCAAAAATAAATGACGCATTTAAAACATTTTGATTATCTAAACCAAATTTTTTAAGCAATGTATAGTGAGAAGAAATAACAGAAATTACTTTCTTTTCAATTAAATATTTAGAAATTGCAATAGATAAAGCTTCTCCTTCTTTTGGATCAGTACCATTACATAATTCATCAAATAAAATTAAATCTTTATTAGTAACATTTTTTAAAATATAAGAAATATTTGAAATATGAGATGAGAATGTACTTAAATTAGATTCAATTGATTGATTATCACCAATATCTAAATAAATATTATTAAAAATTCCAATTTCACTATCTTCTTGAACATTTAAGGGGATTGCAAGTTTTGAAAGATAAGTTAAAGTTCCAATCGTTTTTAAAGCAACTGTTTTACCACCAGCATTTGGACCACTAATCAACATTAAAGTTTTAT
The DNA here is from genome assembly GCA_963653985.1 of Bacteroidaceae bacterium. GTDB lineage: Bacteria > Bacillota_I > Bacilli_A > RFN20 > CAG-826 > Onthovivens. Next base: position 1,070 of record CAVKAB010000095.1, on the reverse strand, counting down.
TTTCACCTAAAATAAATGTATTTGGAACACAAATATTTTTATCAAGTAATGGATGTTTTGCACCTTTTAAATTAATAATTTGTTTATCACTAATTTTAGGAATAACACAGTTACATTCTTTTGCGTATTTAACTTTACTTAATAGATAATCAATTTCACCAATTGAATTATTATTTAAAATTAATTGAGAAGCATCAAAAATAATGAATGTTTTAAATTCATCTAAAATTTTATTAATTTCATCTCTTTCTTTTAATTCTAAAATTGATTTATCGTTTTCAAGTTCTGCAATCTCGAAAGGCTCAATATATGTTGTTTGACCACTGTCAGAAATATCTTGAACAACTCCAGGAATCGATCTTTTTAAAGAAGTATTAACTGGTAAAACGAAATGTCCGTTTTTAATTTGATAATTATCTCCTGTAATTTTATCTTTATTTAAAGATAATAAACTTCCAATTTGTTCATGTATTCTTTTATCGATATTTCTAATATCTTTTCTAATTTTTCCTAGTGTTGGACTTGCACTATCTAAAATTTCTCCATTATTTGAAAATGTTTTATTAATTTTATCGTATAATTCTAAATTAGGTTTAATTTTAGTAAATAATTCTTCAACATATAAAAATCTTTCATTTAACTTTTTATAAAATAAATTTAAATCATAAGTAGATTTAATTTCATCTCTTAAAAGCATAATTTTATCCTCGCTTAAAAACTTTCCTGCTTTTAAAGATTTAATCTCTTCACTCATATCAAGTTTAGAGAAAATAGGGAAATTACCTTTTAAAGAATAAATTTTTCTAATTTCGTCTACTTTAGTATATTCTCTTACTAAACTTTTTTTATCATTAAAAATTTTATAACTATATAAAATATTTTTCCCTTTTAAAGTTAATATATAATGATTGATTAAATCAATTACTTTATCAATTTCTAGTACATCTTTAGCTTTTTTCATACTTTAATATTCTATCATTTTAGAAGATATAAAAAAATTATTTAATAAATAAATATTTTATAAATTTTTAATGTTCATAAAAAATACCTTATTTATCGCTATTTATAAG
>CAVKAB010000094.1:0-5264 GCA_963653985.1 Bacteroidaceae bacterium | reverse complement strand
CTTTAATTGAAGCATTACCTAATGTACAACCAATTGCTAACCAAACAAGAGGTGAAGCTAAGCTTCCTAATGTTTTAGCAACTTGATAGAACCAAGGAAGAGTTACATCAACTCTCCAGAAAGCAACTTTAGTTTCACTTGTTCCACCACTTAACCAATCAGTAGGAACAATCTTAACTCCTGGGATTGCTTGTAATGCCCATAAAATTAAACCAGCTAATGTTGCAATAATAACAGGGTTACAGAATGTTTTTTTGCAAATGCTTCCAAATGATACATTTTCATTTTCACCCATTTTAACACCTGCAATTGCCATATATGCATATGAATATAAGAATACACGGTATGCAATATTAAGCATATTGGAATCATTATAAGCTTGTGTTCCATAGATTGCACTGATTAATGGTTGAGCAAAGAATGTTGTAGAACCAAATGCGAATAAGACGCAAAGAACTTGTCGTCTTGTTTTATCTTTAACCCAAATAAATAATAATTTTGAGAAAAAGATAAAGAAAATGTAAATTACAAAGCCAAATACGAAATTGAAGATAGCTTCAGCACCACTAGCTGCAGTGAAATCATTCATGAATCCAGTGAATGCTAAACATGGTAAGGCTACAGTCATAACGACTTTTGTTAATGTTTTTCCAGTTCCTGCAGGGAAAACCTTTTTCTTAGTTAAGATAAATCCTAAGAAAATGATAACAATTGTCTTAGCAATAGCTGTCCAAAGGCTAGTATTTGACATGGCTTTAGCAATATTTTCGCCAATACTAGCACTATCTGCTAAAAAATTAATTAACATAATTTTTCTCTCCTTACGCAATTATTTTATACACGTAATTTTAAAAAATCAAAGAAAATCGCTAAAAAAATACCAGTTTATATTTAAGGTTTCTTATTGCGAATAATTCGCAACAATATGCTCGACGCATAAACTTAAAAATTTTTACAAAAAAGAGTAAAAAGTTATACAAATATTAAATAAATTGTTTATAATATTAGAGGTCAAAAGGAGAAATAAAATGATCAAAGAAGAATATTATGATACCTTTAAAGGTACAAAATGGAAGGAAGATATTGATGTTCGTGATTTCGTTCTCAATAACTACACTCCATATGATGGCGATTCATCATTCTTAGAAGGACCAACAGCTAATACTTCTGCTCTTTGGGACGAATTACAAAAGCTCCAAAAAGAAGAACGTGCTAAAGGTGGTGTCCTTGATATGGAAACTGAAGTTGTTAGTGGTTTAACAGCTTATGGTCCAGGTTACTTAGACAAAGATAGAGAAGTTGTCGTTGGTTTACAAACAGATAAACCATTAAAGAGAGCATTTATGCCATATGGTGGTATTAAAATGGCTGAACAAAGCTGTACAATGTATGGCTACCAACCAAGTGAAAAATTACATGAAATTTTCACAAAATATCACAAAACTCATAATGATGGTGTTTTTGATGCATATACTCCAGAAATTTTACACTGCCGTCACAATAAGATTATTACAGGTCTTCCAGATACATATGGTAGAGGAAGAATCGTTGGCGACTACCGTAGAATTGCATTATATGGTATCGATCACTTAATCGAAATGAAGAAAATTGACTTAGCTAATACAGATGATGGCGAAATGTCAGAAGAAATCGTTCGTGAAAGAGAAGAAATTTCAATGCAAATTAAAGCATTAAAAGAAATGAAAGTTATGGCTCAAGCATACGGTTTCGATATTTCAAACCCAGCTACAAATGCTAAAGAAGCTTTCCAATGGTTATACTTCGGTTATTTAGCAGCTATCAAAACACAAAACGGTGCTGCTATGTCAGTCGGTAGAATTTCAACATTCTTAGATATTTACATTGAAAGAGATTTAAAGAAAGGTGTTTTAACAGAATCTGAAGCTCAAGAATTAGTCGACCAAATCGTTATGAAATTCAGAATGGTTAAATTTGCACGTATTGCAAGTTATAACGCATTATTCTCAGGCGATCCAGTTTGGGCAACACTCGAAGTTGGTGGTATGACAATGGGTGGTAAGAGTATGGTTACAAAGAACGACTTCCGTTTCTTACACACATTAGAAAATATGGGTCCTTCACCAGAACCAAACTTAACTGTTTTATATAGCTCAAACTTACCAAAGGCATTCAAAGACTATTGTGCTCATATTTCAATTGAAACTTCTTCTATTCAATATGAAAACGATGATGTCATGAGACCTGTTTGGAAAGATGACTACTCAATCTGCTGCTGTGTTAGTGCTACAGAAACTGGTAAAGAATATCAATTCTTCGGTGCACGTGCTAACTTAGCAAAATGTTTATTATACGCAATCAATGGTGGTATTGATGAAAAGACTGGCGAACAAGTTGGTCCAGCATACAGACCATGCACAGGCGAATACTTAGAATATAGTGATGTTCTCGCAAAATATAAAGATATGATGAACTGGTTAGCAAAAGTTTATGTTGAATCATTAAACATCATTCACTATATGCACGATAAATATTACTATGAAGCAGCTGAAATGGCTTTAATCGATTCACATCCAGAAAGATCATTCGCTACAGGTATCGCAGGTTTCTCACACGTTGTTGATAGTTTAAGTGCTATTAAATACGCTAAAGTTAAACCAATCAGAAACGAACAAGGAATCGCAGTTGATTTCGAAATCGAAGGTGATTTCCCACGTTATGGTAACGATGATGATAGAGCAGATGAAATCGCAGTCCATTTATTAAAAACATTCATGGATATGATTGCTTCTAAGAAAACATACCGTAATTCAAAACCTACTACTTCTATTCTTACTATTACATCAAACGTTGTTTATGGTAAAGCAACTGGTTCATTACCAGATGGAAGAAAAGCAGGTGAACCATTATCTCCAGGTGCAAACCCAAGCTATGGTGCAGAACAAAACGGTTTAGTCGCTTCATTAAATTCAGTCGCTAAATTACCTTATGAATTAGCATTAGATGGTATTTCAAATACACAAACTATTAACCCTTCATGTATTGGTCACTCCAAAGAAGAAAGAGTTAATAACTTAGTCCAAGTCTTAGATGGTTATTTCGATCAAGGCGCTCACCACTTAAATGTTAACGTCTTTGGTAAAGAAAAATTAATCGACTGTATGGAACACCCAGAAAAACCTGAATATGCTAACTTCACAATCAGAGTTTCTGGTTACGCAGTTAAATTTATTAACCTTACAAGAGAACAACAATTAGATGTTATCGCAAGAACTTGCCATGAACATTGCTAATTCAATTACAGTAAATACAGATAAATTAGAAACTTTTGGTCTAGTTGATGGCCCTGGCGTTAGATGCATTTTATTCGTAAGTGGATGTCCATTTAGATGCATCTATTGCCACAATCCAGAAATGCAAAATCCAAATTGTGGAAAACCAATTACTCCTCAAGAAGCTTATAAGAAATTAATAAGATACAAACCTTATTGGGGTGAAAAAGGAGGAGTAACTATTTCTGGAGGTGAACCACTTCTTCATTTAGATTTCTTAATTGAACTTGGAAAGTTACTTAAAGCTGATGGTGTTAATTATTGTATTGATACTTCTGCTGCTACTTTCTCAACAGATCCAGAATATTTAAAAAAATTCGATGAACTCTTATCTTTAGCTGATTTATTCTTGTTAGATTTAAAAGCTTTAGATCCAGAATTGCATAAAACTATTGCTGGAAGAGATAACAAAAATGTTCTTGAATGCTTTGATTATTTAGCAAGTAAGAATTTCCCTATTTGGGTAAGATATGTTTTAGTACCAGGTTATACTGATGGTGAAGATACTCTTATTAATAGTTCTAAATTCTTAAAAGCACATAAAAATATTCAAAGACTTGAAGTATTACCTTATCATGCATTTGCAATTCCAAAATATGATGAATTACATATGGAATATAAATTAAGAAATGTTAACACTCCTACTAAGGAAGAGGTTGATAGAGCAAATAAATTAATTGATAGTGCATACTTCGACGGTTATTTAAAGTAAATTAAAAGTCTATTAAGTTAATTCTTAATAGACTTTTTCTTTTGCTTATTTTAAGTATTCTAACTTAGTTTGGTAGAAATTTTCATATACTTCTACCCACGCTTTATAATTTTCTTCCATTAAATACTTAATCTTTTCTCTTTTCGAAAGTGATTGATCTACTTCTATTGGTTTTAAAATATTAATTTCGTATTCTTGAATATTAAATCCATCTTCATCAATTAAATCACTATCTTTCATAGTAATAAAAATAGGAACAACTGGAACATTTGAATATGTAGCAATATCAAAAGCACCTTTTTGAAGTGGTTTTGGTTTCTTATAATTCCACCACATTGATTGTTCAGGATATACAAGTACAAAATTACCTTCATTTAATAATTCTTTTGTAGATTTCATAAATTCTTTCATTACATCAATATTGCTAGCAAGTGGTAAAGTATTGCAACTTCTCATAAGTTTTCCATAAAAACCTGGAAATGAAGTATAATTACCTTCTCTAATAACACGATAAAATCCATGTTTTTTTCTATTTTTCTTATCAATACATTCTTCATAAGTATAATGCATTGCAAATGAATCTAGTGCATTAAAATGATTACATGTAATAATTGCACCACTTTTTAAATTTGCTAAATTTTCTTTACCATTAATTTTAGTAATAATCATCTTTTTATTATCAATAATATTATTTAAGAACTTTCTAGCAAGTCTAAAAGCAACTTTTCTTCTAATTTTATTACTTATTTTCTTACATTTATAATCTACTTCACCTGGAATGATAGGACGCGTGGGAGGATCATTTTCAACATCTTCTCCAAATCTTCCTTCTCTTTCAAATTGTTCAATTCTTTTTAAAATTTTTAATCTATCTACACTTTTTCTTAAATGTTTAACTTTGATGAATGTATCACTTCTTTTAACTTCATTTAACGCTAAATTATATAAAGCTTCACCTTGTTTTAAATCTCTTGCTCTTTCTTCATCGCTATAAGCATTCAAAATATTAACGATATCTTCATATTGTTTATTCATTTTTGCGTATTTCCAGAAATACTCTTCAAATCTTACACCTTTAAAATGCCAAGGTTTACACCACATAATGTAATGATAAATGCAAACTTTTTCATCTGGAATTTTGATATCTTCATAAATTTCAACATTCCATTCATCTCCTACCCAACATGTTCTATTTTGACAAATAATATTTAAATAATCTTCATCTTGAGTAACTTTACAGG
>CAVKAB010000093.1:1746-5298 GCA_963653985.1 Bacteroidaceae bacterium | reverse complement strand
CTCGTTTTAGAATCATTTTGTTGTGTAAATTAACTTCTATTTATTTCCACACTTTTAACCTCATTAAATAAGATACATTTCTTATTAAGTTAGACTTATTTCAAAAAATATTTACAAATATTAATTCTTAAGTCTGCAGTATTCTATGAAATTAATGATTATAAGTCAATATTAATTTAACAATTTAATTAATTTTGTTAAATAAATAATTTACAATTTTTAAAATAATACGATAAATATCGTTACATTTTTTAATATTAATAAATTAATTAACTTAATAAAAATTAACAATAACTAAAACAAAAAATAGGCAGTTAATTAAAACTACCTACTTTTTGTTGAAGAATATTTTTTATAAAAGTTTAAAACTTTAATAAAGCTTTTTGATCAGTAACATCTAAACTAGAAATAACATTTTGAGTAGATTCATTGCTTTCTTTAATTGAATCTTTTTCTAAAACTGATCTAGCGATTGAAATTGGTACTGCAAGTAAAACAAATGCACCAAATACTCCTGCACTAACACATAAGCTTCTTCTAAATAAGAAATAAGCTTTAGAATGATTTGTTCTTTGTAATTTATCTTTCATAACCATATTTTTCACCACTATTTAATCCTTTTTATAATTCTTAATTTGGCACTATGAGCACGTGGATTTTCATTTAATTCTTCTTCACTTGCTATAATGCAATGTTTATTTACTAGTTCGTAATCAGCCTTTTTCATATCCTTTGGTAAAAGATAATCGTTATTACGATCACCTTTAATAAAGGTATATTGCTTAAAAAGATTTTTAACAATTCTGTCTTCTAGTGAGTGGAATGTTATAACTACTACTCTTCCATTAACACTAATTGACTTAATAGCATCATCTAAAGCGATTGACAAAACATTTAATTCATCATTAACTTCAATTCTTAATGCTTGAAATACTTGTTTTGCAGGATGCTTACCCGTATAAAGAAATTTCTTTGGAATAGAATTTCTTATAATATCTACTAACTCAAAGGTTGTATTAATTTCCTTTGATTCTCTTACTGCACAAATATTTTTAGCGATATTATAAGCATATTTTTCTTCCCCATATTCTTTAAAGATTCTAACTAAATCATTTAATGGGTAATTGTTAACAATCTTCTTAGCTGTCAAGGAACTATTTTGATTCATCCTCATATCTAAAAGGGAATCAAATCTGTAAGAAAAGCCCCTGTAATCTTCATCAAATTGAGGAGAAGATACTCCTAAATCAAATAAGATTCCATCAACTTTTGTTACATTTCTTTTTTGAAGCTGAGTTTTCATATTTTTGAAATTAGTCTCAATAATCTCAAAATTACTTCCAACTTCTTCTAATACATTTTTTGAATATTCTATCGCTTCCTTATCTTGATCAAAACAATATAAGAAACCTTTAGGTATTCTTTTTAAGATTTCTCTACTATGACCGCCTCGCCCAAGAGTCATGTCAATGTAAATTCCATCTTCTTTAATATTTAGTCCTTCTATCGCTTCTTTAAGGAGGACTGATTTATGTTCGTTACTTTTCATTTTCAAATATTTTTTCCGCGTTCTTCTCAAAATCCTTTTCGTTCGATAATTTATTTTCTTCCCAAGTATCAAAATCCCATATTTCGAAGTGATCAAGTACTCCTAAGATATGAACTTTGGTTTTAATCTTGTATACTTCGAGTAATTTGGTAGGAAGGAGGATTCTTCCTTGAGAGTCAATATTTAATTGAACTACTGAATCTAAGAAAATACGTAAAGTTTGACGAACTTTCTCTTTTTCAAACGATTGTGATTGATAATGAGAAATCATTTTGGTAAAGTCATCTTCTTTGTAAATAGAAATACAACCATCAAAACCCTTAGTTAAATAAAGATTATTTTCGTTACCAATTTCATTTCTGAATTTGGAAGGAATAACTAATCTTCCTTTACTATCAATGTTGTAATCATATCCACCAATGAACATTTTCCTACATTTTCTCCCACTTTCTTCCACTTGTCTATATTTTATAGTATAAATACAAATACTGCAAGTATTATTTTTACAAATTAGTATCTTTCTAGTAGATTATTAGTTAACTATATCTACTAAATAAAGAAAAAATGCCTAATATTCGGCATTTTTCATCAATTTGGAGCAAAGTGGGAGAAAAAAACAGCATTTTTTAATGCTGTCTTTTAATTAATCATCAAAATCAATATCTTTTAAAGAATCAAATGGAGATTCATCCTCTTCTTCTTTTAAAGAATTATATTCATCTTCACTTAATACTTTGAATTCTTCACTTTCAGGATATGTTTCATCATCCATTTTTAAAGTAATTGGAAGATCAGTAATTACTAATGAATAAATTAATTCATCAAGTTCAAATCCATCTTTTAAATAGATGATTTCTTCATTTTCCATTTCTTTATTATTAGTAAGATATAATTCATCTTCTAAAGATGAAGAATATTCAAATGGTTTTAAAGATACAGTAGATAAAACTTCTAAAGAATAATCTAATGAGAATGTTACTACTAATACATCACCTGTATTATCAAAGCTAACTTCACCAGATACTTTATTAAACTTTTTAACGAAGGTATCGCTATTTAATTCATTTAATAAATTGCAATCTGCTTCATATTCAATTACTTCTTTATCTTTAATAGATTTAAAATTAATCTTCATAATTACCCTCTAAATTCTACTTTAAATTTATTAATTAATGTTTCTTTAACTTTATTAATAATTAAATTAATAGAATCTTCTTTTAAAGTTTCATCCATTGATTCTAAAGTAAGTCTTAATGCAATAGAAGTATGATTTAATTTAATATGTTCTCCATTATAAATATCAAATACTTCAACCTTTTTAATTAATCCAGAAATCTTTTTAATTTCTTTTTTAACATCAATATATTTATATTCATTTGAAATAGTGAATGCTAAATCTCTAGTAATTGATGGGAATTTTGAATATTCCATAAATTTATTCTTACCAGTTTTAATACTAAATAATAAAGATAAATTAATTTCGCCAATAACAACACTTTCTTTTTTAAAAGAGAATTCATCTCTTAATGAAGGATGGATATCTCCAATAACCCCTACTAATTTATTATCAATTTTAATTAATGCACTTCTTCCTGGATGGAATTCATTTGATTCAAATCTTTCATATTTAACACGATTAGAATCTACATTAAATAAAGTTAATATTGATTCAACATATCCTTTTAAATCGTAGAAATCTTTAGGTTTAGAATTTAATAAATCTTTTTCATATTTATTACCAATTAAAGCAATAGATAAATGGATTTCTTCTTTATTACCTTTACTATATACATTAGAAATTTCAAATAATGATGGATTATCATTATTATGATTAATGTTATATTCTGCACATCTTAAAATAGATGATAATAAATTTCTTCTAATATATTTATGATCTTCTGTTAATGGATTAAAGATTTCAATACCTTCATTAGTATTAATAATATTTAACATATCATTATCTTTTTTATTAATTAAAGTATATGTTAAAACTTCATATAATC
>CAVKAB010000093.1:0-1096 GCA_963653985.1 Bacteroidaceae bacterium | reverse complement strand
GCAACAAATTTACCTTCAAAATCTTGATTAACTTTTAATTCATTATTAACTTTATCTAAATCATAAGCATGGATTGGTTGACCAGTAAGAAGCATAATATAATTTCCTAAATCAACAATGTTATTAACAGAATTAATATTTTCACTTCTTAAAACATTTTTTAACCATGCTGGAGATTCTTTAACACTTACTCCTTTAACAACTTTAATAAAGAATGATTTAGTATTTTCACTTGTTACTTCTACTTTTAAATCACTATCAATATAATTAACTTCTTCTTTAGCTTCAGGAATGGTAACTTTTCTATTAAATAAAGCACCAAGTTCACGAGCAACATTGAATAAGCTATAGCAATCACTACGGTTTGCAAGTAATGATAAATCTAAAATTTCATCATCAAGACCTAAATATTCTAAAACATTTGTATTTCCTACAACTGCATCGCTTGGTAATTCTTCAATTCCTTCGAGTTGTTCTTTTCTTAAAGCTTTAGGATCTACTCCAAGTTCATTTAAAGCACAAAGCATTCCATTACTAACTTGTCCTCTAATTTCACCTTTTTTAATTTCTTTATCGTGATTTAAAATAGCACCTGCTCTTGCAACAATAACTTTTAAACCTTTTCTACAATTTGGAGCACCACAAACAATATCTAAAATTTCATCTCCAACATTAACTTTACAAACATGTAAATGGTCACTATCTGGATGATTTTCACATTCGATAACTTCACCAATTACTAAATTAGTAGCACTTGCAACTTCTTTAATGCCTTCAACTTCAATTCCTGAAAATGTTAATCTTGAAGCGATTTCTTCAGTAGAAATACCTTCTAAATCAACATACTTTTTAACTTCTTTTAAACTAACTAACATAATTAATCCTCAATCTCTTTTTTGAATTCATCTAAGAAACGAATATCATTTTGATAGAATTTACGAATATCATTAATTCCATATCTAAGCATTGCAACTCTTTCAATACCAATACCAAATGCAAATCCACTATAAACTTCTGGATCATATCCTGACATCTTTAAAACATTAGGATTAACCATACCTGCACCTAAAATTTCAATCCATCCACTTCCTTTACA
>CAVKAB010000092.1:0-5320 GCA_963653985.1 Bacteroidaceae bacterium | reverse complement strand
TTAGTATATGTTCCTCTTGCTGGTTTAGTTTTAATACTTTCTTCTTTTTTACCTTCCAATAAATCTACTCTTTTTTCAAGTTCTTCCATTCTATTTAATAATTCTTTTATTAATTCTTCTTGTTCCATAAAGCTATATTAAAATAAAATATTATGAAATGCAACTTGCATATATTGCATTTGCATTTTTTTATAAAAAACTGCAAAAAATCAATAAATTTAACAAAATAATCGTTCGCAAAAATCGTTCGCGAACGATTTTAAACAATTTGTGAACGATTCACGAACGATTATTGAACAATTCACGAACGATTATTTGGTATTTAATCATAAAAAATGGAAGATTTCTCTTCCACTTACCAATTATAAAATAAGCAATAAAGTAATAAGTAACACAAAGGCAAATACTAATCCTGCAATGAGTAATGTATTTTTAATTATATAAGAATGTTTAATTTTTCTTACTCTTATATCCTTCATCTTACTATCATACATTTCTTCATCTATATTAATATTATTTTTATTTAAACATTCCATAATAATTAAAAATCCTCCTCACTAAAAAATAAATTAAATATATAAATTTCTTTTAGTAAATCTAAGAATCAATCTTATGACTTCTAATTATTAAAAGAATAGATAAATATCTTTCTTTTGTACTGATATATTACACTTAATTTTGTCAATTGTTAAATATTTTTTAAACGAGTTTAAAAATATTAAACTTAAATTAAAAATTCGTAAAATAAAAGTCCAAGAAGTTAATCTTGAACTTTAAATTAATTATTATTCTCCGTCTTTTGCTTCTTCTGGAGCGTATGTATAACTTGCAGTTGCGGAGTTTCCACCATATGCTTTACCTTCTTTTGTTAAAAGAACACTAACATATGATGCCTTTTCTAATTCAGAAACTGTTACTGGAACAAAGAAGTCATGAACTTTTGATCCACCTTTATAAGTTCCACCATTTAATTCAAAATTGAAATTGAATTGAACTGTGTAAACTGTTTTAGTAGATTCTGTTTTATCTTCATTAGTAACTGTAACATCTTTTGAAGTAACTTCATATCCTGTATATTTTAAAGGATATGTACCAAAGTAACTTGCTACTCTGATATCTAAAATAGAATATTTGCTAAATGATGAAGCATCTGCAGATAATGAAGAACTTGTATCTTCTGTTCCAATTTTTGAAACTTCTTCTTTAGCACTATTTAAATCTTCAAGTGTTTTATAAGTTCCATTAACTTGGAATAATCCACTTAAAGTTGCGTTAACATCAGTATAATGTGCATAACCTGATGCATCTTTACTACATGAAGCAAGTAATAAACATGAAGTTGCTAAAACGCATAATTTGTTTAATTTTTTCATATATTTTCTTTTCCCCTTATTAAACCTTTAATATTATGGAATTTTAAAATATGAAAGTCAATAGATACGCATTTATTGAATAGAGAGCACAAAGTTTTATTGACAATAAATTCATTGTCACTAAATTCGCGGACATTAGAATTTAAAAATAAATATTCTAGTTAATAAATACATAAAAAAATACTATAATTAATTAATGGAAAAAATTATTACAAATTTAAAAGATGCATACATTATTAAGCCTCAAATCTTTTTTGATGATAGAGGATATTTTTATGAATCTTATAACAAAGAAAAATTAGAGAAATTAGGAATTAATATTGATTTTATTCAAGATAATGAATCTTTTAGTAAGGGTAAGGGAGTATTTAGGGGATTACATTGCCAAAATGGAATCTATTCTCAATCTAAATTAATTAGATGTGTTAAAGGAAAAATCCTTGATGTTATAGTAGACGTTAGAAAAGGATCTCCTACATATTTAAAACATATCAAAGTGGAATTAAGTGAAGAAAATCATTTAATGTTACTTGTCCCAAAAGGATTTTTACATGGTTTTTTAACTTTAAGTGATGAAGTTATTATTCAATATAAAGTAGATAATTACTACAATAAAGAAAGTGACCGTTCTATTAAATATGATGATCCATTATTTAATATTGATTATCCTTTCACCCCTTCTACTTTATCTAAAAAAGACTTACTTGCACCTTCATATAGCGAAAGTGATATTAATTTTACTTATAAAGAATAGTTATGATTTTACTTGTAGGCGAAACTGGAAAAGTAGGAAGCGATATTAAATTATTACTAGAATCTAATAATGTCCCATATGTTGGAATTTCTAGTAAAGATTTAAATCTTTTAAATGTTGATGATATTAAAAAATATCTTGAGAATAAAAAGTTTGATTGCATTATTAACGCTAGTGCATACACGAAAGTTGATTTAGCAGAAGATGAAAAAGATAAATGTGAAATCATTAATCATTTAGCAAGTAATGAATTTGCAAGTTTTTGTGCTTTAAATAATGCTAAATATATTTTATATTCTACTGATTATGTTTTTGATGGTAAAAAGAACGGGGAATATGAAATAAACGATCTAAAAAATCCTTTAAATGAATATGGAAAAAGTAAAGATAGAGCTGAAAATGACGCTTTAAAGATTAATTCTAAAACATTTATTATTAGAGTATCATGGGTATTTGGAATAAAAAATGATAATTTTATTTCTAAAATCATTAAACTTTCTAAATCTCAAAAAGAATTACATGTTGTTTCAGATCAAATTGGATCTCCAACTTATTCAAAAGATATTGCAGAATTTACTTTAGAATTAATTAAATCTGATAAATATGGAATTTATCACTATACAAATAGTGAATTCTGTTCATTCTATGAACTTGCTAAATATTCACTTGAATTAGTTGGCTCTTCTACTCCAATTTATCCATGTGATTCAAATTATTTTAAAGTAAAAGCAAAAAGACCATTAAATTCAAAATTATCAAAAAAATCTTTAATTGAAAATGGATTTAAAATGCCAAGAAGCTATAAAGAAGCAGTTAAAGAATATATAAATGAATTAAAGGAGAAAGATTTATTATGAAAGGAATTATTTTAGCAGGAGGAAGTGGCACAAGACTTCATCCTTTAACTCTTGTTACAAGTAAACAATTATTACCAGTATATGATAAACCAATGATTTATTATTCTTTAGCGATTTTGATGGAAGCAGATATTAAGGATATTTTAATTATTTCAACTCCACTAGATACTCCAAGATTTAAAGAATTATTTAAAGATGGTTCTTCTTTAGGTTTAAATTTATCTTACAAAGTTCAAGACGCTCCAAATGGAATTGCTGAAGCATTTATTTTAGGAAAAGATTTTATTAACGATGAAGAATGTGCTCTTATTTTAGGAGATAATATCTTTTATGGAGATAATTTAAAAGAAAAATTAATAAATGCAAGAGAAAACGCTATTAAAGGAAAAGCTACTGTTTTTGGATATGAAGTTAAAGATCCAGAAAGATTTGGAGTTATTGAATTTAATAATGATAATAAAGCTATTTCAATTGAAGAAAAGCCACTTAAACCAAAAAGTAATTTTGCAGTTACTGGACTTTATTTTTATCCTAAAAATGTTACAAAACTTGCAAGTACTATTAAACCAAGTAAAAGAAATGAACTTGAAATTACTGATTTAAACAAACTTTATTTAGAATCTAATACTTTATATGTTGAAAAATTAGATAATTCATATATTTGGATGGACGCTGGTACAATTGATTCATTATATAATGCATCTAAAGTAATCAAAGATTTAGAAGATGATGATAAACTTGTTGGATGTATTGAACTAATTTCTTTAAAAAAGAAATGGATAAATAAAGAAGAATTCAATAAACTTATTATGAAATCAAGTAAAAGCAGTTATTGCGATTTCTTAATCAAACATGAAAAAGGAGAATAATAATGATATTTTTAGTAACAGGTGGTGCTGGATTTATTGGAAGTAATTTCTTAAATTTAATGGTAAATAAGTACCCAAATGATACATATATTTGTTTTGATAAATTAACATACGCTGGAAACTTATCAAATTTAGATAAAATTAAAGATAAACCTAATTTTAAGTTTATTAAAGGTGATATTACTTCTATTAATGACGTTGAAAATGTCTTTAAGACTTATAAATTAGATTACGTTATTAATTTTGCAGCAGAATCTCATGTTGATCGTTCAATCGATAATCCAAATATCTTCTTAGATACTAATATTATGGGAGTTGCAACTTTACTTAATGCATGTAATAAATTTGGAATTAAAAGATATCATCAAGTTTCAACTGATGAAGTTTATGGAGATTTACCATTAGATAAACCTGAACTTTTATTTAATGAATCAAATCCTTTAAAAGCATCTTCTCCTTATAGTGCTTCTAAAGCAAGTGCAGATTTATTATGTCTTGCATATCATAGAACTTATAATTTACCAATTACCATTTCAAGATGTAGTAACAACTATGGACCTTATCAATTTTTAGAAAAATTAATCCCTTTAATGATTGATAACGCTAAAAATAATAAAGAACTTCCTATTTATGGAGATGGTTTAAATGTTAGAGATTGGTTATATGTTGATGATCATAATCTTGCAATTGATTTAATCGTAAGAAATGCTAAAGATGGATCAATCTATAATATTGGTGGTAATAATGAAAGAAATAATCTTTATATTGTTAAAACTATTTTAAAAGAATTAGGTAAAGATGAATCTTTAATTCATTACGTCAAAGATCGTAAAGGACACGATAGAAGATACGCAATTGATTCAACAAAACTTCAAAAAGAATTAGGATGGAAACCTCAAACTTCATTTGAAGAAGGAATTAAGAAAACAATTTCTTGGTATTTAAACAATGAATCATGGATTAATGATTTAAAATCTGGTGAATATCAAAATTGGATAAAAAAACATTATAAATAAAATTATCCCATACTGATTACACAGTATGGGACTTTTTATTCTAATCTTTCTATTCTTTTATTAATTAATTCTTTAAACTTTTTCTTTGATTCATCTTTTAAAGGAGATTCATCAATTACTTCTATCATTAAAGATTTATAACTAATCATTTTATTTATTAAATTAAGACAAATCTTCTTATTAATCTCGATTGATTCTCCAAATTTTATAAAATCATTTTTTGTGATATTTTTCTTCTTTCCATTTAGAGTGAGCGCAAATTCTTCTTGATCGCTTGGAAACAACAATTTTACGCATAATAAATCATAAAAAGGTGCTAATTTGTAAGTTTTTGAACCTTCAAAAGTTTCAAGTAAAGAAAAATTCTTCAAATGCATATCACTATTTCCAATAATAAAAGAAAATATTAATGAATTAAATAGATAAACTTTATCAATTTCTTTGTTTTGAG
>CAVKAB010000091.1:0-5322 GCA_963653985.1 Bacteroidaceae bacterium | reverse complement strand
AACCAGTTCACAAGTTTTTAATAAAAAAGAGACAAAATCAAATAAATCTTGCCTCTTAAAAACTTACATATCAAAGAAATTTAAAATATCTTTATAAACTTTATCTTTTTCTTTTTCATTTAAAATTTCATGTTTCATATTTTCGTATAAAATCATTTGAACATTTAAATCATATTTAGAATAAAGCTTTAATAATTTAGTAACTCCTTTTCCATTATTTCCAACTGGATCATCTTTACCTGCTACAAGTAAAATTGGTAAATCCTTTCTAATATTTTTAACATTTTTAGGATTTTGAATACTTGCTAATCCCTTCATAAATTCCTTATAGAATCCATTTGTAGGTTTAACTCCACATAATGGATCAGCATCATAATTAATAACATTATCTTTATTATAAGAAATCCATGCGTTACAAGAATCTTCATTTTTAACTGTTTTTTCATATGCTCCAACTGATAAAGAATGTAAAAAACCTGCTTTTTTATTGTAATTTTTCTTATTTACACAAATGGATGTTAATGCTTTACCCATTTTAAAAAGTGGTGTAGGTCCATTTGATCCCATAATAACTACTTTATCAATAGTATTACTATATTTTTCAATGTATCCTTGAGTAACAAAACTACCCATAGAATGTGCAAGTAAATATAAAGGTAAATCAAATTGTTCTTTTAAAATAGCTGCAAATTCTTTAACAGTTTCTTGCATCTTGAAAAAATAATCTTTTCCAGGATTCATATCTCCGTTATTTTTACCTTGTCCATAATGATCAAGCGAATAAACAGCAATTCCATTACTATTTAAGAATTTAGCAAAATCATCATAACGTGCTGAATGTTCTGCCATCCCTGTTACAATGATTAATACTTTTTGAGGATTATCAATTACCCATTTAGAACCATATAAAGTATCCCCATAATGATTTTTAAAACTTAATTCTTCCATACTTTCTCCTATATTTTAAAAATTAATTATTAACTTGTTTTAAAGAAACTCCAATTCTTTTTTTATCAACATCTACCGAAATAACTTTTACCTTAACTATTTCATTAATATTATACAAATCATAAATATTACTTACATAGTCTTTACTAACTTCACTAATATGACATAAAGCATCTTGATGGACATTGATATCAATAAACATTCCAAAATCCATAATATTACGGATTGTTCCATTTAAGATCATACCTACTTTTAAATCTTTTATATCTTTAACATCATTATTAAGTTCTACAAGTTCAAGTTTATCTCTAATATCTCTTCCAGGATTTTTAAGTTCATCAATAATATCATCTAAAGTTTCTTTACCAACTTCATTATTACTTAAGAACTTATTTTTATCTAATGAATCTAACTTTTTAATTCTAGTTTCTTTATCATCATTAATTAAATCTAATTTAATTTCTTTAATTAAAGCTTTTGCAATTTTATAACTTTCTGGGTGAATTCCTGTATTATCTAATGGTTCATTTCCATCTTCAATTCGCAAGAATCCTGCACATTGTTCATATGCTTTTGGTCCAAGTTTTTTAACCTTTTTTAATTCTTCTCTATTTTTAAATGGTCCATTATCTTTTAAATAATCATAAATATTATTTGCAATTGTTGAGTTAATTCCTGAAACATAAGAAAGTAATGAAACACTTGCAGTATTTAATTTAACTCCTACTTCATTAACAGAATCTTCTACAACTCCTTTTAAGGTATCATTAAGTCTAGTTTGATTTAAATCATGTTGATATTGTCCAACTCCAATTGCTTTTGGTTCGATTTTACAAAGTTCCGCTAAAGGATCAATGACTCGACGTGCTAAAGAAATTGCACTTCTTTTTTCAACAGTTAAATCTGGGAATTCTTTTTCACCTAAAGCGCTAGCACTATAAACACTTGCACCACTTTCATTAACAATAAATATTTTAGTAGATAATTTATTTTCTTTAATTAAAGAAGAAACAACTGCTTCACTTTCTCTTGATGCTGTACCATTACCAATTGCAACATATTCAAGTTTATATTTTTTAATTAAAGCAAGAATAACTTTTTTACCTTCTTCAACTTGGGATTTTGAATTAGCAGTAATATTTACAACTCCAATTTCTAAAGGAATTCCATTTTTAGATACTAAAGCGTATTTACAACCTGTTCTAAAGCCTGGATCAATACTTAAAATATCTTTATCTTTAAGTGGTGGATAAAGTAATAATTCTTTTAAATTCTTTTTAAATACTTCTAATGACTTATCTTCTGCAAGTAAGAAAAGATTAGAATAAATTTCATTTTCAACACTTGGTAAAATAAGACGAGTTAAAGCGTCATCTACAATGTCTTTAAAAATATCTAAATATCTATTCTTTTGATAATTAAATAAAATATAATTTTTAATTCTTTCTTTATCATATTCTAAAGAAACGCTTAAACATTTTTCTTTTTCACCTCTAAAGATTGCAAGAATTTGGTATGGTTTAAGTTTTGAAATTAAAGATTTAAAATCAGCATATGTTCCATAAGTATCTTTTTCATCTTTTTGTTTTTCTTTAGATAATAAAAATCCATATTTTTCAATTGAATCTTTAATATATTTTCTATATTTAGCTTCATCACTAATTTCTTCTGCAATGATATCTTTTGCACCATTTAATACATCTTCAATTGTTTTAACACCTTTTTCTTCATTAATAAATTCTTTTAAATATTCATTAAAATTATCTTTTTTAACATTATTTTTTAAAGTTAATGCAACAGGTTCTAAACCTTTTTCTTTTGCAATACTTGCTCTTGTTTTTCTTTTTTGTTTATATGGTCTATATAAATCTTCAACTTCACTTAATGTTTTGGCATTTTCTAATTCATCTTTAAGTTCATCAGTGAGTTTTCCTTGTTCATCAATTAATTTAATAACTGCTTCTACTCTTTCATTTAAATTTCTAAGATAAGTTAATCTATCAAAAAAATCTCTTAAAGTATGGTCATCAATATTTCCTGTTACTTCTTTTCTATAACGTGCAATAAAAGGAATGGTAGATCCATTATCGATTAATTCTATTGTATTTTTAACTTGTGTTTCAGTTAAATTAAATTCATTTTCTAAAGTTTTATTAATTTCCATTTTTAACCTCAATAATTAATAAATATATTTTAATAGAAAATAGACTTTTTTTCTATTAGACAAATTATGAATTATGTATTAAATGTGCAGTAATAATAGTAAATGTTCTTGAATTGATAGTAATTACATAATCATCACTTTTAACATAATAATTGCTTCCTTTTTTAAATAATTCAATATCCTCATTTAAAATTATATTTTTAATAAAACTAGTAATATCAGTGTGATATTCAAGACATAAATTATCAATTACTCTTTCTCTTCCAAGTTTTGTAGTATGTAATTTTTCAATATTATTTATTAAGATTTCTTTATTCATAAATTTATTTTTACATAAAATATCTTTAAATTACAACATATATTTTAAAAATATAGCATATTTATCGAATTATCTATAAAAAGTGTTAAAATTATTCGCTCTAAAAATCAGTAAAGCTTGTGATTATTGGCTCTAAAAAGGTGTATAGATAAAATAATATTCGCTCTAAAAAGGTGTAATATATTTTGTAATTCGCTCTAAAAAGGTGTAAAATAAGCATATGGAAAATATAAATTTAGAAAGAAAAATAGATCAATATTTAAAAGAATGGAAAAATGATAAAGACCATAAACCCTTAATAATACAAGGAGCAAGACAAATCGGGAAAACTCATTCTATAGAAGAATTAGGAAAAACATATAAATCTTTTATAGAAATTAATTTTTTCTTACAGCCAGAATATAAAACAATTGTTTCTTCATCTAAATCAAACACCTGTGATTCCATTGTTAAAGAAATTACAAATATCGATCCAGCAAAAAAATTTATAGAAAATGAAACTTTAATACTTTTTGATGAAATTCAAGAATTTCCTGAAATTTGTACATCTTTAAAATCGTTTAATCAATCAAAAAAATACGATGTAATTTGTAGTGGATCTTTACTTGGAATTAATTATAAATCAATTTCTTCTATTCCTGTTGGTAATAAAGAAGATATTAAAATGAATGGACTCGATTTTGAGGAATTTTTGTGGGCTAAAGGTTATCCAAAAACATTAAGAAATGAATTACTTGAATGTATGGTTAATAAAGAAGAATTATCACCCGCTTTGTATGAAACTTTAAGATCTTTATATTATGATTTTACTGTCTTAGGTGGAATGCCTGAAGTAATTCGAGATTATTTAATGACAGGAAATTTTCAAAAGCCCTATAAAACTCAAAAGCAAATCCTAAAAGATTATCGTGGAGACATTAAAAAATATGCACTCGAATTAAATAAAAGTAAAATTGAAGCGGTTTACGACCATATTCCTGTTCAACTTGGCAAGGATAATCCTAAATTTCAAATAAGCAAAGTAAAGTCAAAAGCTAAATCACGAGATTATGAAGGTGTTAAAGAATGGCTTTTAGATTCAGGAATTATCTTAATTTCATATGGATTAAATTTTCCAGAGCTTCCATTAAAAGGTAATTATGATTCTTCGAACTATCGTTTATATTATTCTGATACAGGATTACTAATTGCATCGCTTGATGAAGAAAGTCAAAATGATTTAAGAGCAAATAAAAATCTTGGGGTATATAAAGGTGCTGTCTATGAAAATATGATTGCAGATTCTTTAGCAAAGCAAGATTTACCTTTATATTTTTATAAAAGGCCAGATGGAACTTTAGAAGAAGATTTCTTTGTTAGAACTAAAAATCATCTTGTTCCGCTTGAGGTAAAAGCTAAAGGAGGAAGAAGCAAATCATTAAAATCTTTAATTGAATTAGATAAATATGGCGATATATCATTTGGAATAAAACTTTGTGATTCAAATATTGAATTTAAAGATAATGTTTATATCTTTCCACATTTCTTATCATTTTTATTAAAAGATTTTTTAAGCAAATTAGACTAAAAGCTAGGCAAAAGCCTAGCTTTTTCATTAATCTAATTTATCAATCTTTTTATTTAATCTTGTAAGATTAATATCAAATTTATCTAATTTTGCATTAATTTCTGCAATATATTTAGTTTTAATATGGATAATTGATTCATCAATAGAGTTACTTGCTTTTTTAATAGATTCATTTGATTTTGAAATAGAATCTAAGTCTTTATTTAAACTTTCAAGTGGTTTATCTAAATATGTATCTTTAATTCTATTAAATTCATCAATTAATATTTGTTTATCTTGAAGTTCAAGTACTTCTTTTTCTTTTGCATTTATTAAATTTGCAAA
>CAVKAB010000090.1:2454-5324 GCA_963653985.1 Bacteroidaceae bacterium | reverse complement strand
AAATATTTAATTATTATATAATATTTAAAGTTAAAAATTAAGAATATTAAAAAATATATATTCAATAACCTTCATAATTTCTTTCCAAGAAATATCATTTACAAAGTAATTATCCATCTCATATTTATTCCATTGATCTATTAAAGTCTCGTTTTTCTTAATTTCATAAATTATATCTTTTACATTATTCTTTGATATATTTGTATTTCTTTTATTTGCTGTATTTTTGAAAGCTTCTTTTAAATTATCTAAATTAATATTTCTAGTAGAATATAATTCATAAATATCATAAAAATCACGCATTCTTGTATTAGCTAAGCCTTTAGAAATAATAGTTTCTAATTTTTCTGCAAGCAAAGTCTCTAAATTATAAGATAATAATGATATTTTGCGTTCCTCCAACATTAATTTATATTCATAATTTATAGAACTAGGCGTTATTACATCTCCTGTCGAAATATCTAATTTAATCATTTGATTAAATGTTCCAAAGAAACACATAAATTTAATTCGTACGCCAGGATATACATTATCTTCCATAATACTAGAGATATTAGTAACTTCGAACTTAACATTATCATCCAATTCAATGTTGATAATTTCATTAATAATATTCGAAATATTTTCTTTTTTTAAATTTAAAGAAACAACGGTTGTATCAATATCCATAGTTGTCCTAGATGCAATTCCAAGCATAGATGTTATAAGCATCCCGCCTTTTAATATAAAATTATTTTTATATTTTGATAAAGAAAGTCTTTCAAGAAATCTTTCCATAAAATAATTCCTATATAGAGCTTGAGCGATTTTTGAATTTCCTTTGGATAAATTATTCATTTTATCTTTTAATTGTCTAGTTGTTTTAATCATAATAAAACCTCGATATATAATCTTACTTTTTTTTCAATATTCATTTTTTGAGAGTAAATTATTAAATTATTAAGATTTTTTGATTGATTAAGCATGTATTCTTTAATTGCAGTTTGAAAAACTTGAATATCCATTTTTTCTTTCATTTTAATAATATCGCAAATAGTTCGGTCAATGTCGTATACTCTTACTTCATTTCCAAAATTGGTTTTAATATTCATTTCTCCAAGTTTTAAAAGCTCATCACTAACAGTAAAAATCTTATACCCTTTTTTTCTAAAATTATTAGCATTGTAATTTCTTGGAACAGTAATGTTAACCGAATTAGGCTCTTTTTCCATTAATCCATGCAAATAAAGTGCTGTTTCATTAGAATAAATAATATTTTTACTCACTAGACAATTAACATATAAATCATCAATTAAAGTATCCTGAGCGACATAAACACCATTTGCTACCTTTTCTAGTCCTTCTTTTTCAATAACTTCTTTAAAATAAGTTTTTGAAATTCCAGCTTCTACAACTTGTGATGTTTGTACATATCCTGCAAATTTATTAATCATTTCAATAATTTCTTCATATTTAGTCATAAAATTTACCTTACTTTTATGCTTAAATTTTAACATAATTAAGCACGAGAGTAAACTATAACATTTTTTAAAATTTAACAATTTTTAAAAAATTCCGCAAAACATTTATAAAAAGCTTCTCAAAATGTTTGGTGAAAATTCCGCAAAATAAGTACCAAAAGTTCCGCAAAATTAGTACCGAAAGTTCCGCAAAATATTTGACAAAAGTTCCGCAAAACTATAAAATTTTATAAAGAGGTTATTAAATGGGAACGCTATTTAAAGATGAGGAATATAAACCTAGATTAATTGATAAAACAATAGATACGTATTTAAAATGTTGTGGTGCAATTTGTATTGAAGGACCAAAATGGTGTGGAAAAACATGGACATCATTATATCATTCAAAAAGTGAATTTTTTGTAGGAGATCCAAAAAATAATTTTTCTAATAGAGAATTTGCTAAAATGGATCCATATTCAATATTAGACGGAGAAAAACCAAGAATGATTGATGAGTGGCAAGAAGTACCATTATTACGGGATGCGACAAGATCATATGTAGATGCTCATACAAATTATGGCCAATTGATTTTAACAGGTTCAGCAACACCAAAAACAAAAGGTATATTACACTCAGGAGCTGGAAGAATAGTTTCAATAAAAATGATTACTATGTCTTTGTATGAATCTGGCGATTCTTCAGGTTTAATTTCTCTTAGAGATTTAGCAAACGGGAAATTTGAAGCCAAATTATTAAATGATATTAATCTTGATAAAATTGCAAATTTGATAATTCGTGGTGGTTGGCCAAAAAATATTAACAATCCTCAACCAGCAATTTTACCAAAATCATATGTTAATACAATAATTAATAGTAATTTGACAGAAGATGATAAAAAAAGATTTTCTAGTGAAAAAATTCAATTGATATTAAAATCATTAGCTAGAAACGAATGCACCACTGCTAGTGTCTTAAAAATAGCAAAGGATATTAATATTAATAATGAAAATACTATTTCAGAAGATACTGTTAATAGATACATTGAAGAAATGAACAGAATGTTTTTATTTAATAATCAACCTCCTTACAGTCCTAATATAAGATCATCTTTAAGAGTCAAAGGAGCACCAAAAAGGCATTTTTGTGATCCATCACTTGCATGTGCTATTTTAGGTTTAAACACTAAAAAGTTACTAAATGATTTAAATTTAATGGGTTTCTTATTTGAATCTTTAGTCGAAAGAGATTTATATATTTATGCTCAAAGCAATAATGCAAAACTATATCATTATCAAAATTACAACAATGAAGAACTTGATGCAATTATTGAATTAGAAGATGGATCATGGTGTGCTTTTGAAGTTAAATTAGGCGCAAATAGAATAGATGAAGCCGCAGCAAACTTAAACAAAGTTTGTAATAATATTG
>CAVKAB010000090.1:0-2396 GCA_963653985.1 Bacteroidaceae bacterium | reverse complement strand
GGCATACCAAAGACCAGAAGATAAAATTTATGTCATTCCAATTACAGCTTTAAAAGATTAAACAAAAAGTGCGATTAAAACCGCACTTTTTAATTGTTATTTAATTAAACTATCCACCTTTTTATTAACTTCTTTAATAACATTTTCGTTTATTTTTAATACTTCTCTATCAAAGGTATAAAGACCATTAATTTCATCTTCAACATCACTAAGTTGAGTATAAATAAATCCTGTATTATTTTTCTTTAAGGATGGAATGATTTGATGATTAAATAAGTTTTCATACGCTTTAGAAATTGATTTTTTATCTTTATATTTTTTATATCCAAATGGTTTTTTACCATAAAAATGATCTAATAAATATAAAGAATATCCACCACATTCAGAAAGTAATGACGCTCTTTTTTTCTTTTTAAAATTATGAATTCTTGTAAAATAGATATGTTTTGAATAAAAATCACTCTTTGAATTATCGTACCATCCACTAGTTAAATCAATAAGTCTTGAAGGATCTAACTTTTTAACTAAATCGTAGAAATATGATGAGTCAAATTGTCCCCATCCTTCATTAAATACAGTGTAAATTATGACACTTGGATGTAATTTTAAAGAATTAATCTCAGAAATTACTTCTTTTTCAAATAATTCTCTTCCTTTTTTATCTTCTCTTTTAAATTTCTTATAATTTAAATCTTGATTCTCTCTAGTTGGTAAAAAAGCAGGATAAGAAATTGTTAAAAAATCATATTTTGATCCTCCATTAACAAAATCTTGAATAACAAGCATTCCTTCTTTATCACACATATGGTAAAAAATATCATCTTCATATTTAATGTGTTTACGAATACAATTAAATCCTAAATCTTTTAAATTTTTAATATCCTTTAAATAATCATCGTATGATGCAGGGGTTAAATTACCTTTGTAGTAATATCCTTGATCAAGTATACCTTTAAGTAATATTTCTTTATTATTTAATAAAATTCTATTCTTTTTATTAATTCTCTTTATTTCAATCTTTCTAAATCCAATGTATGAATAAATTTCATCATCAAAGAATTTTATTTTTACATCATATAAATATGGATCGTTTAAATTCCATAAATGCATTGAAGGTAAAGATAAAGTAACTTCTTCATTTGAAATAATTGAAAAAGAAACATCATTAAATGAAATTTCCACTATATCTTTAACATTTGTATTAACTTTAACGTATATTTCTTTTTTGTCGATATCGTATTTAATATCAAAATCTTTAATATAATTTTTAGATTCAATAACTTCTAAATAAATAGGACGATATATCCCTGAACTTGAAGTGTACCAGATACTTCCTCTTTTTAATGATTGTTTACCTCTTGAATAATAAGAAGAATCCGTTAAATCTCTTACTTTAATTACAATATCTAATTCTTTTAAATCTTTAGTAATTAAAGGGGTTAAATCAATATCAAGTGGGAGATATCCACTTTCAATCACTCCAACTTTCATCTTGTTAATAAAGATTTCTCCAATTTGATCAATTCCTAAAATGTGTAATATAAGATGATTTTTAATTAAAGATTCATCTAATTTAATCCTTTTGTGGTAATAAATATAATCATTAACTTCAATTAATCTACCTACATGTGATAAAGGAGATTCAATCGCATAAGGCACTAATACCTTTTCATCATAATTTTTGGGTAATTCATTAAATTTAGATATCTTTAAATCCCACCATCCATTTAATAATTTATAATTATTTCTTTTAAATGAAGGATTTGGATATTCATTTAAAGGAATGTAATCTTCATCATTTATTTTATCTTCTTCTTTTAAAGGAGTGATTAATCCTTCATTTTTAAGCTCTATTTCTTTTTTAAATAAATCTTCATGTTTATCTCTTCTTTTTCTTCTAATTAAATAAATAATAATTGGAATTAAACTGAAAATTAGGATAATAGATGAAAATAACCATATTTCTTTTGGAGGAAGAGTTTGATATTCACTATATTCATTTAAATATTTCTCATAACTAAAAGAATTTATGATTAAATTAGAGATTAAAGGACCAATAATCATTGGAAGCATAACTACAAATATCATTCTAACTCCCATAAATATTCCTTCTTTTGATTCAGGGATTAATTCTCTTAAAATAGAATTTAATACAGTACCGATTAAAATATATCCATACATCATTAAAGTTCCAAATATAATCGATAAAATTACATTATTTTTAGGAATAAAATAACAAATAAAGAATCCAATAATTCCTATAATAATTGAAGGAATTAGCATTTTATCTTTTCCAATTTTATCCATTATAAATCCAGAAATTACACTTAAAATAGAACCTACTACTAAAACAACCCCTAAAGTTAAAGTAAAATCAAATCCTGTTAATCCTAAGG
>CAVKAB010000089.1:0-5469 GCA_963653985.1 Bacteroidaceae bacterium | reverse complement strand
TATTGCCATCTCTTCTTGGAGATCCATTAATAATTAATACTTTCATAAATACCTCATTTAATTTGCTTTCTTTCTATAGGTAGTGTTTTTACCTTTACCTTCTTTAATTAATAAATTCTTACTAATTAAAGAATTTAATATTTTAATTAAAACATCTTTATTAATATTACTAATTTCTTCAATATCATTTCTAGAATAGATAAAATTACTAGACATTAAAGAATACACTTTAGATTCTTGATATGTAAGGATTGTTGCATCTTTTAAAGGAAGAGTTACTACAATTGCACTAGTTCTAACTTCCATTTTTGGTTTAGATAAAGAAGATGAGTAAGCTTTATTAATTCTTTTAATACCAGTTGCAAAAGCTTCAACAATGTTTAATCTATGGAATACATTAGCAATAATAGGATTTTTTAGCATTGAATAACTGCCATCTAAAAAATCATCTACTCCAAAATCTTTTGGTAATGTCCCAACAGAAGAAATAACAATCTTATCCTTATACATTTCTATTTTACTATTAGCATTTATATCATAACTTCTATGAATTATTGCGTTTGCAAGAGTTTCTCTAAAGCTTTCAAGTGGGATTTTCTCGTATTTTTCTCGATACGCTCCATTAATTCTTTCTACAATATATTCATCTTTAAATACTTCTAAAGCTTTTTCGTATTGAGTAAGAATAGAAACATTTTTTAAAGTAATTCTTTTTTTAATTTCATTGAAATTATCTCCAAAAATAACAATATCAATTCCATAAAAATCATTTATGTCTGCAAGCAAACTAGCAGCATTATTATATCCAACATTATCACTATAAAGAGATAATGTTTTTAATGTATCTTTATTAAAAGTAGTTAATCCAATCTCTTCTTCTAATTTTCTTAATAATACCTTAAATGTTAAATCTTGTTTTTTTGATTTAATTTCTTCAAAAGATTTATTCAATCCTTCAAGTACTAATCTATTTTCGTCTAATGCATTACATTCTATAGTGGATGTATCATTTCTAGTATAACATTTCCCATTATATCGATATGGAGTATTTAATCCTTTTTTTACAAATAAACTGATTGTTTTATCAGGATTTTTCTTAATTAAAAACTCAGGTCTTGGTTTTATTGAATCATTAATTTGATTTTCAATACTTAAAGCATCTTGAGTTGGATCTTTAACTCCAATTACTTTTAAATCATCGCTTACCCCAAAAATAATTTCTCCATCGTGATAATTTGCAAAAGCACTGACAGTTTTTAAATATGATTTTGTTATATCTTCTTTATATTCTAAAAATTTATTCTCTTTTTCCATATCATACCTCAATCATATTATATATTCGTTGTTAATAATAATCAACGAATAATGCATTCGTTGATTTTAATTTACTTCAAATAATTAAACTCATTTATATGTATGATATTTTTACTAATTAACATTAATTAAATTTATTAATATAAATTGATAGAAACTAATATTTATCACTATTTTTATTCAGTTTAATAGGTTTTAAAATTTTAAATAAAACAAATACTATATAATTCCAAAATTTAACATATTTTTAAGTGTTTTTGCTGGAAATTTTTTTGCTAATTCTAATAAATCTCTTTTAGAAATTTTATTTTCTTTTATATATTTTTTAATAGGTTTTATATCAGAAATATAATTCTTATTAGAAAACAATTCCAAAATTCTATATGCTTTATAATTATCTTTATTAATCTCACATCTAGATTTTCTAATGATGAAACTTCTTCCTCGGATATCAATATTTCTTGATCTTGTTGATTCATTATTAGTCACAATTTCGATTGTATTAGGAACTTGCGTAGTTTGATCTAAAAAATTTTCTAAATAAATCCCTGCAAAAATTCCAAAGACTTCATCATTATTTCTGATATATTTTTTAATAACTATATCATCTTGAATAATCGTAGATAATCCCCAACGTGTTATAGTAGGAATAAAATAAACACCATTAGAAAATTTAAGAATTTCCTTTTTTTTCTAAAGCTTTATTTAACAATCTAAAAACATATGCTTTTATATATTCCTTAAAAGTTTCTAATATTTCATATGTAAAAATAGGTTCATCTACGCCAAATTTTTCTTTTAATCTTTCAACAAACATCATAAGATTCCTTTTTATTTAGTATACTCTTTTCTACAATATAAAACAAAAGTAATATACATTAACTATTTCTAAATATTAGTTTTAGTGTTACTATCTCAAAATTTTTCAAAGATAGTAACACTAAATCATTAATTTTTTAGGATATTAAGCGAGATAAACATTTTTTTCGATTATCTCGCTTAAAATAATTAAAATAAGATTTGACTACTTCCATTAAGTAGAATAAAATTTAATTATAAGGAAATAACAGACGAGATAATAACTTTTTTAGTCTATCTCGCTTAAAATAAATTATGATTGGAAGAAAAAGAGAAATTGAAGAACTAGAAAATTTATATGATTCAAAAGATGCTCAACTCGTAGCAATATATGGAAGACGAAGAGTTGGTAAAACTTATTTAATAAATTATGTATTTAATGATAAATTTACTTTTAAACATGCAGGATTATCTCCAGATGAAGATGGAGATACCTTAAATTTAGAAAAGCAACTTCATCATTTTTATAATTCCTTAATTAAATATGGGTTGAATGAAAACGAAAAGAAGCCCAAAAATTGGTTTGATGCATTTTTACTTTTAGAAAAATTGCTTGAAACAAAGGATAAAAAAGAAAAAATAGTCGTTTTTATTGATGAATTACCTTGGATGGACACTAAAAAAAGTGATTTTATTAAAGCTTTTGAAGGATTCTGGAACGGATATGGATGTAGTAAAAATAATTTATTAATGATTATTTGTGGAAGTGCTACTTCTTGGATTGAAAATAATTTAATTAATAATCATGGTGGACTTTATGGGAGAATTACTTATGAAATTAAACTTGAACCATTTAATTTACATGAAATTGAATTATTTTTAGAGTCAAAAAATGTTCATTTTTCAAAATATGAAATAGTAGAATCTTATATGATTCTTGGAGGAATTCCATATTATTTAAATTACCTTGATCCTAAATATTCTTTAAGTCAAAATATAGATAATTTATTCTTTAAAAAGAATGCAAAATTAAAATTAGAATTTGATCGTCTTTTTGATTCGATTTTTACTTATAGTAGTAAAGCAAAAGAAATTGTAAATTTCTTATTCACTAAAACTCTTGGATATACCAAAAAAGAAATATCATCTAAATTAAAAATAAGTGATGGAGGTACATTAACAAAATACTTAAATGGATTAATCGCTAGTGATTTTGTTATTAAATACGTTCCTTTTGGATTCTCTAAAAAAGAAGAATACTACAAATTAGTAGATCCATTTTGCTTGTTTTATCTTTCTTTTGTATCTCAAAATCAAAACAATGAATCTTATTGGACTTCAAATTTAATATCTCCAAAACTCAATATTTGGAGAGGGTATGCATTTGAAAATGTATGTTTTAATCATGTTGATCAAATTAAATTTAAGTTAGGAATCTCAGGAGTTATTACTCGTACTAGTGCCTTCTACAACAAAGAAGATGGATATCAAATAGATTTAATGATCATTCGAAATGATAATGTAATTAATTTATGCGAAGTTAAATTCTTATCTACTCCATTTGTTGTAGATAAAGAATATTTCTTAAAAATTAATGGAAGAGTAAATGCTTTGCTTCCAAAAATCAATAAAAAACAATCAATTAAAAATACCTTTATATCTACTTATGGATTAAAGAAAAATGAGTATTCATCGGTATTTATGGATTCTATATTAATTGATGATTTATTTATATTCTAATTAAAATGACCTGTTTCAATTAAGAAACAGGTCCTTTTCATTATTTTTCTTCTTTTTTTGAAGTTTGAGACATTTTATCTCTAATATCTTGTTGTAATTTTTCTAAGATTTCTGGATGTTCTCTTAAGAATTGTTTAGCAGTTTCTCTTCCTTGTCCCATTCTATCTCCACTTACTTCATACCATGCACCTGCTTTTTTGATTAATTCATATTGAACTCCTAAATCAAGTGCTTCTCCTTCTTTAGAGATACCTTTTCCATAGATAATATCTAATTTACATCCTTTAAATGGAGGTGCTACTTTATTTTTAACTACTTTAATATTAACAGTATTTCCTATAATATTTGGTCCATCTTTAATAGCTTCTTGACGTCTAATATCAATTCTTACTGAAGAATAGAATTTAAGTGCTCTTCCTCCAGTTGTAGTTTCGTTATTACCATATATTACTCCAATCTTTTCTCTTAATTGGTTGATAAAGATAATAGTAGTTTTAGTTTTGTTTAAGGTTCCACTAATCTTTCTTAATGCTTTAGACATCATTCTAGCTTGTACTCCAACACTATTATCACTCATCATTCCATCAAGTTCACTTTGAGGAACAAGTGCTGCAACACTATCAATAACGATTAAATCAAATGCTTCAGATTTTGCTAATACTTCAACAATTTCAAATGCTTGTTCTCCACTATCTGGTTGGGAGATTACAAGTTCATCAATTTTAACACCAATTTTTCTAGCGTATTCTGGATCAATACTATTTTCAGCGTCAATATATGCACATCTTCCATCATTTTTTTGAACTTCTGCAACTGCAGTTAATGCAAGGGTGGTTTTTCCACTACTTTCAGGACCATAAATTTCAACAATCCTACCTCTAGGATAACCTTTAACGCCAAGTGCTTCATCAAGTAAAATAGAACCAGATGAAATAACATCACAATCACTAGTTTGAACACTATCAAGAAGCATTAAGCTCCCTTTTCCAAATTGACTTTCAACTTCTTTTAATACTTCGCTTAAGTCAATTTCTTTTGTTTTATTTTCTTTCATAAATGTTTAACTCCTTTACTTATCAAGAAGTAAGAAAAAATAAATTTTATCCAAGATTTTTTAATAATTTTATTATTTCTTCAAAAATAAAGTCTACTGCTTTATTTCGAATCTCATTACGGGAGTAGTTTTTATATTCTTTCTTATATAGATATAATTTATCATTATAATAAATTCCCATAAAGCATAAACCTAAAGTAGTATCATCAATTGTAGATGGTCCAGCGTTTCCAGTAAATGCAATAACGATATCAGTATTAAACATTTTCTTCCCATTTTTTAACATTTCAATCAAGCATTCTTTAGATACCACTGTGTATTTATCAATTATTTCCTTTGATACTCCTAAAATATTTTCTTTAATTAAAGGAGAATAAGATACTAAAGATCCAGGGAATATTTTACTAGATCCTGGGATTTCTACAATTTTAGAAGCAGCAAGTCCACCAGTAAAAGATTCAATACTAGATATTGATATATTTTTAGAAATTAATAAATTTACTAACTTTTCATTAATCATTAAATAATACCTTATAATTATCTTTTAAATAGATAAATCCACT
>CAVKAB010000088.1:0-5554 GCA_963653985.1 Bacteroidaceae bacterium | reverse complement strand
ACAAGTTCTCTAGTTTATTCTTGAAAAAGAGCATTCTTAATTGGATGCTCTTTTTATTTACTAAATATGATAAAATAATAAAGATTTAGAAAATTATAGTTTAGATATTAAAGGAGATGAATTGATTATGAACAATGAAAAATTAGACAAAGTAAATATTAACTGGTTTCCAGGACATATGAAAAAAGCTAGCAATTTAATTGAAGAAAAAGCTAAGTATATTGATTTTTTTATTTATATTTTAGATGCAAGAACAATTAATTCATCAATGAATAAATATTTATTAAATAAAATAAAAGATAAAAAGAAGATGTTTTTGATTTCTAAAGCTGATTTAGCATCTCCTAAAGAAAATGAATTATGGCAAAAAAAGCTTGAAACTAGTGATGATGTAACACTTTTAGTAGATTTAAAAAATCAAAAATCAATTGATTTAATTTTGGAAAAGATAGATTTAATGGTTGAATCTAAAAAAGAAAAAATGGCTAAAAAAGGAATTAAAAATTTTGCAATTAAAGCAATGGTTATTGGTATACCTAATGTTGGTAAATCAACTTTTATTAATTTATTAAGTAGAAGAAGTCTTGCAAAAGCAGAAAATAGACCTGGTCTTACACGTAATATTACTTGGATAAAGGTTAGTAAGAATTTTGAGCTTTTAGATACCCCTGGGATTTTACTTCCTAAATTTGAAAAAGAAGAAGACGCAATTAACTTAGCGTTAATTGGAACTATTAAAGAAGATATCTTACCAATCGATGATTTATTTAATCAACTTATGAAGATTATAAGAAATGATTATATTGATTTATTTAAAGAAAAATATGATATTGATCTAAAAAATATTGATGATTTAAATATGCTTAATGAACTATCTAAAAAAAGAGGATACATTTTAAAAAATAATGAATTAGATATTACTCGTTGTAAAAAGGTTATTTTAAACGATTTTAAAAATGGGAAATTAGGTAGAATTACTTTAGAAAAGGCTAATTAG
This sequence comes from Bacteroidaceae bacterium, assembly GCA_963653985.1. Classification (GTDB taxonomy): domain Bacteria; phylum Bacillota_I; class Bacilli_A; order RFN20; family CAG-826; genus Onthovivens. The sequence goes on along the minus strand of CAVKAB010000088.1, from coordinate 4,557 downwards.
TATGTTAGATTTAGAAAAAGATTATTATAAAGAGGGATTTAAAGTAATCGCAGGATGCGATGAAGCTGGAAGAGGGTGTTTATGTGGTCCAGTTATTGCAAGTGCAGTTGTTTTTCCAAAAGATTATCAAAATGAGCTTATTAATGATAGTAAGAAATTAACTCATAAAGAAAGAGAAAAGTTATATAACATTATTGTTAAAGATGCTTTAGCAATTGGAGTTTGTGCTATTGAAGCTCAAGAAATTGATGAAATTAATATTTATGAAGCAAGTAAAAAAGCGATGCTTGAATCTTTAAAACAAATTACAAATATTGAAATTGATTGTGTTTTAACTGACGCAATGCCTTTAAAATACAATGATATTAATGCTATACCTATTATTAAAGGAGATGCTAAAGCATTATCTATTGCGGCAGCAAGTATTATTGCAAAAGTTACCCGTGATAGATTATTAGATGAATATTCTTATATTTATCCAGAGTTTGAATTCAATAAACATAAAGGATATTGCACTAAAAAACATCAAGAAATTATGTCTAAATACGGAATAATTAAAGGATTCTATAGAGAAAGTTACACTCCAGTTAGAAATATTTTATATCCTCCAATTACTTTATTTTAAAATATTGGATAATTTTTATATTTCCTCCCTTCTTGATAAGTAGGAGGAATATAGATGAAAATTAAAAATTTATTGAAAGGTATATCTTATTTTTATGGTGGGAAATGGGAAGAAGTTTATAAATCTATAAAAACTAATAACAATCCAATTCCTACATCTAATCTTACAGAAGATATGTTAGAAAAATTATCTGCAATAACTATTTTAGATGTGGATAAATATTCTATTAGGTTGAAACAAATAGATAAACCTCCATTTGTTCTTTATTATAAAGGAGATATTTCTTTAATTTTAAAAGATCATATTTTAGCAGTTGTTGGAAGCAGAGAAAATAGTGATTATGGAAAAGAATGTTGTAATCAATTATTAAAAAATTTAAAACCTGATACTGTTATTATTTCAGGTCTTGCAAGAGGAATTGATACCTACGCCCACATGGCTGCTTTGAAAAATGGCTATAAAACAATTGCAGTATTAGGAAGTGGAATTGATAATATTTATCCTCAAAACAATCGTGATTTAGTGGATAAAATTGTTGAAAATGGTGGATTAATTTTAAGTGAATATCCTGGACTTGTAGAACCTGAAAAAGAGAATTTTATTGCAAGAAATAGGATTATTGCTGGGTTATGTACTGGTCTTTTACTTGTAGAAAGTTATGCAAGAAGTGGTGCACTTAATACTTGTCTTGATGCTTTAAATTATGGAAAAGGCATTGGATGTGTACCTACTGAAATTGGAAAATATAGTAATTGTAATAAATTAATTAAGGAAGGTGCTCAACTTGTTGAAAACTCAACTGATGTTGATTCTTTATTTTAAAATTATTTTATAAATATTTATATTTATAAGAAAAAAGACTAATTATTTTTACTTTACAAACTTTAAATTTATCATTATATTTTAAAACGAATAAAAAGGTAAAAGATATGAAATTAGTTATTGTTGAATCTCCTGCAAAAAGTAAAACAATCGGTCATTACTTAGGGGAAGATTATATAGTAGAAGCAAGTGTTGGACACATAAGAGATCTTGCTACAAGTGGAAAAGGTGGATTAGGAGTTAATATTGAAGAAGACTTTAAACCAACCTATGTAATAAATAAAGATAAAACAAAAGTTGTTAATAGTTTAAAAAAGAAAGCTAAAAGTGCGGATGAAGTTATTCTTGCAACCGACCCTGATAGAGAAGGAGAAGCAATTGCTTATCATTTAGCTACAGTTTTAGATTTACCAATTGAATCTACAAAAAGATTAGAGTTCCATGAAATTACTAAAGGAACAATTTTAAATGCACTTGATAACCCTCGTACTATCGATATGAATTTAGTTCATTCTCAAGAAACAAGAAGAATTATTGATAGAATTTTAGGTTTTATGTTATCAAAACTTTTAAAATCTAAAATTAGAGCAGAAAGTGCAGGCAGAGTTCAATCCGTTGCATTAAGAATGATTTGTGATCATGAAGATGAGATTTTAAATTTTATTCCAGAAAAATATTATGAATTATTATCTAAAATTTTAGTAAATAATAAAGAATATGATTTAGAATTATTTAAGATTAATAATAAAAAAATAGAAAGAATTAATGATTTAGAAACTGCTAATCTTGCATTAAAATCTTTAGAAAATGATAAAAAAGTTAAAGTTAATAACATTGAATCAAAAGAAAAGAATTTATCAAGTAAAGAACCTTTTAGAACATCAACTTTACAACAAGCAGCTTTTTCATATCTTGGATTTTCTACTAAAGAAACAACATATTTAGCACAAGAATTATATGAAGGATGTGAAACTGATGAAGGATTAGTAGGTTTAATCACTTATATTAGAACTGATTCTACTCGTATTGCACCTCAATTTGTTAATGAAGCAAAACCTTTTATTGAATCTAATTTTGGTAAAGAATATTTTAAAGGTGTTCATAAATCAAAGATGGTTGAAGGTCAACAAGATGCCCATGAATGTATTAGACCAACATCAGTTTTAAGAACTCCTGAAAAAATGAAAAAATATCTTTCTTTGAAAGCATATAAACTTTATAAGTTAATTTATGAAAGAGCATTATCTTCTTTAATGAGTGATAAAAAAGTGTTAAACACTACAGTTACTTTTATTCCTTCTAATGAATCAAAAGATATTTCTTTAGAATTTAAATTAACTGGATCAAAAACCTTATTCCCAGGTTATGATATCTTTAAAATGGATGAAAAAGATAAAGAATTACCAGAATTTAAATTAAATGAAATTTATGATTTAAAAGAAATTAAAGTTGAAGAAAATGAAACTAAAGCACCCGCTAGATATAGCGAAGGTAAAATGGTTAAGTTAATGGAAGATGAAGGTATTGGAAGACCATCTACATATTCATCTACAATTCAAACTTTAAAAGATAGAAAATATATTACTTCTACAAAAGGTGTAATTGCACCAACTGAAAAAGGAATGCTTGCAAGCAAAGTATTAGTAAAATATTTCCCAGAAATTATTAATGTTTCTTATACTGCTAATATGGAAAAGAATTTAGATTTAATTCAAAACGGAAGTGAAACTGAACTTCATATTTTAAAAGAATTCTATTATCCATTCTTAGATATGTATAATGATGTAAAAGAAAAAATGTATAAAGAACCACTTAAGAAAACAGGTGAAAAATGCCCTGTTTGTGGAAAAGATTTAGTAGAAAGATTTGGAAGATATGGAAAATTTGTCTGCTGTGAGGATTATCCAAATTGTAAATACGTTAAAAAAGAAGAAAAAGAAGCACCAAAGTTATTAGATAGAATGTGCCCTGAGTGTGGTTCACCTTTAGTTGTTAGAAAAAATAAAAGAGGCGAAGAATTTGTAGGATGTTCTAATTTCCCAAAATGTAGATACATTGAAGGAAGCACATCTAAAAAAGAAGAAATTGTTGTTCCTGATGATAAAGTTTGTCCAAATTGTGGAGCAAAACTTGTTGTTAAATATAGCAGAGGAAAACCATTTTTAGCATGTCCTAATTATCCAAAATGCAAACATGCTGAAAAAATAGAGAAATAGTTATGGAAAAAATTGTTAATGTAATTGGTGCAGGACTTGCTGGAAGTGAAGCTAGCTTATTTTTAGCAAATCATGGAATAAAAGTTAATTTATATGAGAGAAGACCAAAAGTAGAAGATGGTGCGCACCATACTTCTAATTTTGGTGAACTTGTTTGTTCTAACTCATTGAAAAGTAAGAAATTAGATAATGCTTGTGGACTTTTAAAAGAAGAAATTAAAGTTTTAGGATCTATTATTATGGAAGCAAGCGAAGTAAGCCAAGTTCCAAGTGGAGATTCTTTAAGTGTTGATAGAAATAAATTTAGTGAATATATTACAAATAAAATAAAAGAAAATCCAAATATTAATGTAATTTATGAAGAAATTAATGAACCACTTGAAGGAATTACTTTAATTTGTACAGGGCCTTTAACTAGTGAACCATTACTTAAAAATTTAGCAAAATTAACTTCCGAAGATGTTTATGGATTTTATGATGCTAGTGCACCAATTATTTATAAAGATTCAATTGATTTCTCTAAAGTGTTTATTAAAGGAAGATATGATCAAGAAGATGGAAATTATATTAATTTAGGCATGGATAAGGAAGAATACTTAAATTTTTATAACGAATTAATTAATGCTAAAAAAGCATTGCTCCATGATTTTGATAAAAGAGATTTCTTTGAAGGCTGCATGCCTATTGAGGTTTTGGCTTCAAGAGGAATTGACACTATGAGATTTGGACCATTAAAACCAGTTGGACTTGAAAATAATGGCAAAAGTTATTATGCTGTCGCTCAACTTCGTCAAGATGATTTAATTGGAGATTTTTATAATCTTGTAGGATTCCAAACAAATTTAACTTATCCTGAACAAAAAAGAGTTTTTTCAATGCTTCCAGGTCTTGAAA
>CAVKAB010000087.1:0-5580 GCA_963653985.1 Bacteroidaceae bacterium | reverse complement strand
CTTTACCACCTTTAACATATGGGCAAAGTAAATCAATAACTTTAATACCAGTTTCTAAAATTTGAGTTTGAATTTTTTGGTCTTTAAAAGCAGGTGCTAATCTATGAATTGGCATTCTTTTAGCTTCTTTAACCTTTGAATCGTCCATCTCATCAATTGCTTCGCCTAAAACATTGAAAACTCTTCCTAAAGTAACATCACCAACAGGAACCGTAATACAATTACCTGTATCAATAACTTCCATTCCTCTTGAAATACCTTCAGTTGGAGACATTGCAATACATCTAACTGTATCATCTCCAATATATTGTTCAACTTCAAGATAAATTGTCTTTCCATTTTCTAAAGTAACAGTAAGAGCATTTAAATATGCAGGTAACTTACCTTCTTCAAATCTAACATCAATAATTGTTCCAACTGCTTGAATAATTTTTCCTTTATTTAATGTATTTTCCATATCTTCTCCTACTATTTACTAGACTTACTACCTGCAACAACTTCAGTAATTTCCTGAGTAATCGCAGCTTGTCTTGCCTTGTTATATTCCAAATTTAATTTATCAATCAATTCATTTCCATTTTTAGTTGCATTATCCATTGCATTTCTTCTAGCGTTTTCTTCACTTACTCTAGAATCAAATAGGTAATACATCATATTTGCAAAAGCTACCTTTTTAATCGCAAATTCAATAACTTCATCTTTTGAAGGTTCGAATACTGGACTATATCCTCTTTTCTTATTTTCTTTAATATCTAAAGGAAATAATTGTTTTTCTTCAACTTTACTAGCGATTGAATTAATAAAATGAGTATAAATAATCGAAATTTTATTATATTTATCACTCTTATATTTATCCGCTAAATCAAATACAAATTTTTCAACAGTGTTTTCGTCAAAATTAGCAAGTAAATCAACGAATTCATCAATATGTTCTAAATTTTTAGAATTTAATTCAATAACACCTTTTTGACCAATAACAATAACTTCATCATCTTTTTTGTAGATATTTTGTAAAAACCTAATGACATTGTTATTATAATTTGCACATAATCCTACATTACTTGTTACTACTACATAAAGTGTTTTTTTAGATTTTTCATTTTTTAACAATAACTTACTATTAAAATTACAATCAGGATTTGCTTCATTATAAAAAAGAAGCGAATCTAAAAGAAGGTTACAATTTTCTGAATACTTCTTTTTTGCATCATAAACATTTTGTAACTTTCTTGCTTTTACACTACTAACTAATTTCATTGCGTTAGTAATTTTTAAAGTAGATTTAACGGTTCCTAAACGTCTTTTAACGTTTTCAAGATTTTGTCCTGCCATAATTATTCACTAACAGCTCTTTCACTAACAAATTGATCAATAGCTTCTTTCAATTTTGCTTGATCTTCTTTCTTTAATTCTTTACTAAAACTAATTTTATCTAAAATTTCCTTATGGAATTGTTTGATATATTTAAATAGATCTTCTAAAAACTTATGAATATCATCAAATTCTAAGTTTTCTAAATATCTATTTTTAGTTGCAAAAATATAAACAACTTCTTCTTCCATAGATAAAGATTTATATTGAGGTTGTTTTAAAACAGTATTTAAAACTTGTCCATGATGAATGATATCTTTTGTATTTTTATCTAAATCACTACCAAATTGGGTAAAAGCTTGTAATTCATTAAAACTTGCAAGTTCCATTTTAAGTGATTTTGAAACTTCCTTAACAGCTTTTGTTTGAGCAGCGCTACCAACACGGCTAACAGAGAATCCTACATTAATTGCAGGTCTTTGACCAGCATTAAAAAGATCAGTTGATAAGAAAATTTGACCATCAGTAATAGAAATAATATTAGTTGGAATATATGCACTAATGTCACCAGCTAATGTTTCAACGATAGGTAAAGCAGTAATACTACCTCCACCTAACTTTTTATTTAATTTAGCACATCTTTCAAGTAATCTTGAATGTAAATAGAAAATATCACCTGGATATGCTTCTCTTCCTGGACTTCTTTTTAAAAGTAAAGATAATGTTCTATAAGCAACAGCATGCTTACTTAAATCATCAAAAACAATTAAAACGTCTTTACCTTGTTCGCACCAATGTTCAGCAATTGTAACTCCAGTATAAGGAGCAATATATTGTAAAGGTGAAATTTCACTAGCACTTGCATTAACGATAACACTATATTCAAGAGCACCATTTTTTCTTAATTTTTCATAAATTGAAGCGACAGTACTATTCTTTTGACCAATAGCAACATAAATACAATAAACGTTTTTGCCTTTTTGATTTAAAATTGTATCAATTGCAATAGCAGTTTTACCTGTTTGTCTATCACCAATAATTAATTCTCTTTGACCTCTACCAATTGGAATCATTGAATCGATTGCTAAAATACCTGTTTCTAAAGGTTGATTAACAGATTCACGTTTCATAATTCCTGGAGCAATTCTTTCAATTTCACGATATTCATCTGCTTTAATTTCACCCATATCATCAATTGGATTACCTAAAGCATTTACAACTCTACCAAGTAATGCATCTCCAACAGGAGTTTCAACAACTTTTCTTGTTCTTGTAACTTTATCGCCTTCTTTAACATTTGATGAATTTGAAAGCATAACAGCACTAACAGCATCTTCATCAAGATTCATAACCATGCCATATTCGTTATCATTGAAAATTAAAAGCTCGCCAAGCATAGCTTTTTCAAGACCATAAACTAAAGCAATACCATCACCAATTGTAACGACAGTACCAACATCGTTATTATGTTTAATTACGTTCTCAAAGTTTTTTATTTCAACTTTAATAAGTTCACTAATTTCGTTTGTTTTAATGGACATAATTAATCCTCCAATATTACTTTTTTGATATTTTCTATTTGACTACTAATAGAAGTATCATAAATATCATTCTTTAAAATGATTTTAAATCCACCTATTAAGGTTGGATCAATTTTATTTTCTAATTCGATTTTTTTGTTTATTTTATTGCCAATAATTAAAGAAATTTTATCGATTGTTTCTTTATTTAATGTATTTGGAGAATAAATTGTACCTCTTTCAATACCTAAATAATCATCAAAACGATATAAAGTTTCCTTAAAAATTGGATATAGATAAAAAGCTCTACCATTTCTATAAATAATTTTTATAAAATTGCGAATATTTTCGTTACATGAAGAAAAAACTTCATCGATTAATTTATAACTTTCTTCTTTTGAAGCTACTTTGTTTGAAAGAATATAAATAAATTCTCGATTTTGCTTAAGAATTTTTACTAATCCTTTAATATCTTCACGATACTCACTTTCTTTTTTCTCTTCAATAGCAATATTTAAAAGTGCAAGAGCATATCTATTGTATAAATTATTATCCATTTTATTTATTTTCCTTTTCTAATGAATCAATAAAATTATTAATAATTTGTTCGTTATCTTTACTAGAAACTTCTCTTTCCAAAATTTTGCTTGATAAAACGATAGCAACATTTGCTAAATCATTTTTAACTTCTTTTTTAGCTTCATTTTTCTCTTTTTCAATTGCAAAATTTGCTTCTTCAATTTTATCTTTTGCTTCTTTATTTGCAGCTTCAATAATTTCTTCTTTTCTTACTTCGCCTTCTTTCTTAGCATTTTCGACAATTTCATTTGCTTTTTTATGAGAAAGAGCAATTTCTTTTTGAGCTTGCATTTTTAATTCTTTAGCTTCATCTTTATCATTTTTTGCAGCTTTTACTTCGTTATCTATAAGTTCTCTTCTTTTATTGATATAAGCTTTAACAGGCTTATATGCGAAGAAGATAATAATAACAACCATAATAAGAAATGCAATAAACTGCACCAAAAATGCCCAAACGTTTGGAAACAATTTTTGGACAATTTCTTCTTTTAAATTTAAAAAGTCTTGTACATTACAACTTGTTAAACTAAAAAGAGAAAATAAAATAACTAAAGTTTTTGCAAGTTTATTATTTTTCTTCATAATTAAGCAAGGAAGAATAAGAAGATTGAAAGAAGTAAACAATAAATAGCAGTTGTTTCTGTTAAAGCACAACCTAAAATCATTGCTGTTCTTAATTTTGAATACATTTCTGGATTTCTGCTCATACCACTAATTGCGTTAGCACAAACATAACCTTCTCCAAGACCACTACCAGCCATTGAAATACCACAAAGACCAATTGCAATATATGCATATGCCTTGTCTGTTAATTGGCTAGTTTCTGCTAAAATTGGTAATAAATTTAATAAAAAGTTCATATTTTTCCCTCCTATTTTCCTTCAAATTGAACCTTATCTAAGATTTCTTCCGCTGAATCATCATTTTGTTCTTGAGCGACAAAAATCATTGTTAACATAGTAAATACAAGCGTTTGAATAGCTCCACTAAATAAATCAAAATATAAATGCAATACTGGAGTTACAATTGGAGCAATAATAATATCAGCTCCAGTTAATCCACTACTATTAACCAAACCAAATATAGGTCTAAATATATCTGCACTAACACTTTCTAAAGCAGCATATATAAGTCCCATAATACAAAATCCACTTAATGCGTTACCAAACATACGTAAAGCAAGAGATAAAAGTGGAGCCCACATAGAAATTAAATTAATTGGTAAAAAAACTGGAAATGGATCAACATATCTTTTAAAGTATCCCCATTTATTTTCTTTCATCGCAGTTCCATGAATCATCAAGAAAGTAACTGTTGAAAAACATAATGGAACTCCAAAATAAGTCATTGGAGATGAAAGCCCTGTTAAACCAAATGTAAATAAAATAAAGATTAATGGCATTAAACCTAAAAAATAACCCGCTAATTTTCTATTTCTTTCACCCATAATCTCAACAGTTAAATTTTCAACTTTTTCTACTAAAAAAGTCATAAATAAAACAAAACCATTTGGAGTTTTTAATGGATCTTTCATTGCTTTTTTAAATACAAAGAATGTAATAAAAGCAAAAATACACATTAAAAACATGATTAAGCATGTATAAAAAACTTCAGGTACAAAATGAATACCTACAATTTGATCTATATTTTCTTCTGAAAGCCCTAAAATAACTGGTCTAAACATCTTTATTCCTCAAATAAAACACAATAATATTTACAAAAATTGGAATTAATCCAATTAGTAAGTACATATATTTAATTTTCTCATTAGTACCATCTAATAAATAGATAAAAAAACTAGACAAAATAAGTCCAATTCCATAAGAAATAAACCTACCAAAAGATTTAAAAATATATGTTTGTAAATTAGGATTTACTTCATTATAAGTTTTATCTTGATCACTTAAATTAATAAGTAATATAACAACTCCAAAAAATGATGTTGTACTTATAACAATTAATGCTTCATATGCATTAAAAATTAATCCTAAAATTAGACTTAATAAAATAAGAATCAACGAAATTATTGTATATAAAATATATGCTTTCTTATTTGTATTAATCATTATTAAATTATACATTTTTTTATTTTTTTAAACAAACAAAATCGAATATACAATTTCATTTTTTTGTATAAAAAAATCATTTTTATTTTAAAAGTTATTAATAT
>CAVKAB010000086.1:0-5732 GCA_963653985.1 Bacteroidaceae bacterium | reverse complement strand
ATAAGCTGTCAAATACTTAATTAAGCCTAATTATAACCCAAACTCTTGGACAATAGAAAGTTAAAACAAAAATTTTGTTTACATCAAAATTTACTAATGTATAATTTTATTTAAAGAGACTAACTATTAAAAATCAAGTATAAATTTTATTAAATTACAACTTTGAAAAAAGTGTATATAAAAATTGCAGTTAGATTAGCGCTAACTGCGATGTTAATCTTTGAAAACTTACTTATTTACAATTATCTATGTTAAATTCTTCGTTTGAAGAAACTAGTTTGAAAGCGATTCTTAAAAACTTCCTTACGACGTGAGTTAAGGCAACACGATATGGTTTTCCTTCATCTCTTTTCTTAAGGTAATATTCAGTAAAAATTGGATTATGATTTTTAAGAGCGATTGCAAGATTCATGAGTACATACCTTAAATGAGGAGACCATCGTTTAACCATATGCCCATGGTAATCCATTGTTCCTGATTGATATCTTGAGCATTCCATACCAGCATAAGCAATAATTTATCTGCGTCTGGAAAGCCATTGAAATTATTAAATTCACCAATGATTGAAGCTACTTACAATACCAACACCTGGCATTGTAAGTAGCTTGCTATTGAATTCCTTCATTATACGTTCAATTTCATTATCGTATTCATCAATACTTTGATTTAATTGAAAAATGATTGAAATTGATTGTTTCATTATAAAGGACTTTGATGGATCAGGATTTCCAATTGTTACCTTTGCAGTATTTCGAATTGTATAAATTTTATTTAGACTTAAATGCTTATATTTTTTCTTAAACTTTTCGATTTGAGATGATGTAAGCTTTGCAATCTTTTCTGCTGAATTATACTCAAAAAGCAAGCAAAGTGCCGTTTTACCTAATTTATTATCAAATGATGCCTTAAATTCAGGAAATATTGAATCAAGGCAATTGGTAACAATGACAATCTCTTCACTTCTTTTAGAAATTAGCTTATCTCTATTTCTTGTTAGAGACTTTAGAGATTCAGCGTTATATAATTTCTCTTGATAGGTTTTGAAATCCTCTGTTGATAGATATGAAGCAATGTGCAAAGCATCAGCTCTATCTGTTTTAGATTTTCTTAAAGTCCTTGAAGAAATGAATTTGTGTACTAAAAATGGGTTTAATACATTAACTGAATTCCCTTCATCATTTAAGAATTTGACTAGGTTTTTGTGGTAATGACTAGTGGATTCAAGACCTATTTTGATTTCTTGAGAATGGTCAAGTTTGTCTAATGAATCCCTCAATGTGTTAAAACCAGAACTATCATTTTTGAAAGTTCCACTTGAAATAATTTCACCATTTGAATCAATAATAGTGAAATCGTGTTTAAATTTGGCTACATCAATACCAACATAATAACTCATAAAGTTACCTCCTATAAATGCTGTGTTTTCCAGAGCCTTTCTTACATTTAATCTTGTACGAAATGAAACGTCATGCGTTATCTAACTGATCAAAATTTGCAAAAGAAAAGCCATGGTAAGAGTCTCCTTAAAACAGTCAATGCTGTATTAAAATAGAAACAAATTCCACAGCTGAATTTATTATAAAATAAGTAAGACTCAATTGCTACATTCTCAGAGGAGGAAAGTGTTATAAATTCCATCACGCTAAGATGTAAATTTATAATACAAGGTATAAGAAAAATGAAAAAGAAAATAAGTAAAGGAATTTCATGCTTACTAAGTATTTTCTCACTAGTAAGCTGTAACTCTACAGATAACGAAATTCTTGTTCAAGATTTAACATTATCCACTGCTAGAAAATATGCTAAATTATATTTAAATCATGTATGTAAAACTGATGATATGTATGGAAAATATTTATCTATTTTAACTTATTTTGAAAAGTTTAATAATAAATATTATGTTTTAACTTTTGAATATGGTTCAATTAATCCAGTAAACGGCACAATTTTTGAAGATTCTTGCATTGAAAAAATAGAAGATTTAGAATTTCGTTGGTTCCATTATTATGATTTTGCAATTGGTAGAATTTTTATTAACGATAATATTTACACATTAACAGAGGCGTATCAAAAAGAATTGATTTCTTACGATGATTTAAAAGAGTATTCGACATATTACAATGATAAAAATTACTATACAGACTCTTATTTGCCATTTATTTATAAATTTATCAATAGTTTAGATAGAGGAGTAAAATATGAAAAAAATTAATAAAATTATATCAATCATCCCACTAGCTTTATCTTTGATGTCTTTTAAAAACAATACAGAAACTATTTTATACGAAAAAGAAATCGTAATTTTAGTTAATGAAAATTCAAATTTAATCAATAAAGAAAAATTAGTTGATTATTTAAGCTCAAATAACATTAATTACTATAGTTTAGATAACTTGAGTGAAAGTAATTATTCTAAATATTATTCTTTTAATTTCGCTACTAAAAACGATTATTTGAATGCTTTTGAAAAATTAAAGCAATTGGATGATATCATTTACGTTGAAGAAAATAAAGTCATCTTCAAAGATGAAATTAATGTTAAAAGCATTTCAAACGAAAATAATATTCAACTTTCAAACAATAATAACAAAAAAGAAAATTATAAATTAATCAAATCAGAAGAAGCAAATAAATTGCCTGGCGAAAACAAGAAAATCAATGTTGCCATAATAGACGCTCCAGTTAACTTTAATTCAGCAATCTTAAAGAGTAAATTAGACACAATTTATTCAAAAGAATTCAATCAAAAAGATGCTGAATCAGTTACCTCAAAAAGAATATTTCATGGTTGTTCTGTCTCTTATATTATTGGTGGAACAAGCAATAATTCAGAATATTCAAGTGGAATTTGTGAAAATGTAAATATCATTGCTTTAACAATCCCTAGTATAGCGGCAAAAAGTGATTTTATTACAATAATGAATTATTTAAATAATTTACCAATTGATGTTCCAATTACAAATTGTTCATACTCAATGGGTAGTGATACTTCTAAGATTATGGAACAAACAATTAAGGATTATAAAGGCTTATTTGTTTGTGCTGCTGCTAATTGTACTACAAAAGAAAATGGCTATGACTTAGATGATTCAAATAATAAAATATATCCTGCACAATATTCTTTTGATAATATGATTGTTGTAGGCGAATCAACTACTAATGATACAAAAAGCGATGAATCTAATTATGGAAAAACTACAGTAGATATTTTTGCTCCAGGAAACAATATTTACGCAATCAATGAAAATGACATTTTTATACCAGTTCACGGAACAAGTTTTGCTGCACCTTTAGTTACAGGAGCTTGTGCTTTAATGCTATCAAAAGATAGTACTTTAACATCTTCCCAAGTTAAATCTAACATTTTGAATTTCGCAAATAAAACTGATTCTTTAAAAGATTATTGCATTGATGGCAATAGATTAAATGTGTTTTCATCAATTCATGCAAATAATCATGAAAATACATATTTATGGCAAAATACAAAAAAACACTTAACTACATGTACAATATGCAAAAACGAATCAATTGAAGGACATGTTATATCTGGAAGTACAATCTTAGGAAATACAAGATATTCAACTTGTATTTATTGTAAAGGAAGTGCTGAGGTTGGATTTATTATTGACACTTGTAGTTTGAATCCATTTGATGGTTATGACTATATAGATGGTTTATATTATCCAAAAGAAACTCAAATAATTGATGGAGTTAAAGATTTAAGTTATAAGGACAGCTTACTTTATGAAAAAAATTAATAAATCATTAATAATGTTACCAATATTTTGCTTAGCCTCTTGTAATAATCAAAGCAATATAAAAGAATATGATTTAAGTACTGACGAAAATAGAGTTTTAGTCAAAGATTTTACACTTTATGATGCAGTTGACTGTGCAAGATACATAAAAAAGTATCGCTATTCTACCTCTTGCTTTTTTATAGATATCTTTCATTATTTTGAAAAATCCAAATATACTGTAGATGGTTTTAACACTGCAACAGGTTTTATAATAACAGCAAGAGAGCTTGATCCATTAGATAGAATGGGTGAATATCTAACTTTAGGAGTGCCATATGAAGAAATAAATGGAAAGGAGTATTATTGGAATAAAAAAAATGATCAATCATATTCATTGATACCAATTCTAGTTACTTTTGAAAACGTTTATACATTAAGTGAAGCATATAATTTAAATTATATTAATGATAAAACATTATCTAATGTTACTGATCTTTATTTTAATCATTTAGATGAATGTAAAGTTAACATTAGATTTAAAAGTTATAATTCATTATAAAAAATAAGGAGTGAATTAAAATCCATAATTCACTCCTTTTGCATCTAGATTTTACATAAATTCATATTTTAAAAAAGGTGCTTGAGACAATGCTTCTAAATCTTGAAATAATTTATTTTTAATATGTCCATTTATTAAGACTTTCTAATATTTCATTAGATAGATAGTTTAATGAATAAGCGTCACTTAAAGAATAAAACTTACTATCTTTAAAATAATAAACATCAGGTATTAATCCTGAAAACTTAAAAGTATACTCTCCTAAAGTAACTTCTTGAATAACTCCAGGAACTCCTTGATCTTTATAAAGTAATGAAATAATTGTTATTTTAGTAGAATCAATGTTATAAGTTCCATAATATCCATAAATATTAATATCAGTAAAAATGTCAATATTATTAGAATTTTTATCAATAGATTCTTTATTATCTAAATAATATCTTTCTTTTATTTCATAAACCTCTTTAAAAGTAAGATTTGGATAATATTCTAAATCTTTATCCTCTAAGATATATTTATTTTCTTGATTTTTATTGTACATAGACGAATCTAATGGTTGACATGAAGTTAAAAATAAACTTCCACATATTAATAAAGTTTTATTTAATTTATGCATATTAATTCTCCTAATAAGTTAATTATATAAATAATAATAAGTATCAATTATTAATAAGTTATCAAAAATTTAATTTTATCTAATTATCACCTAAGCTCATGGATAAAAGAATGTTAAAACAAAAATTTAGTTTACATCAAAATATACTAATGTATAATTTTACTTAAAGAGGTATTAAAATGAAACATTTGCAAAACAAAATCGTTTTATGCTTACTAAGTATTTTCTCACTAGTGAGTTGTAATTCAGAAAACAATAAAATTATTATTGATGATTTAACTGTTGGAACTGCCAAAAAATATGCAAAACTATATTTAAATGAAGTAGTTAAAACAGATAATATAAATGGAAAATATCTTTCAATCCTTTCATATTATGGAAAAGTATCAGGCAAATATCATGTTATGACATTTGAATATGGGTCAATTAATCCAGTAAATGGATCATTCATCGAAGAAACTAAGCAAGAAACAATAGAAGGAATTACTTTTGAATGGTACCATCACTACGATCAAGCAAGAGGAAGAGTGTTTGTAAAAGATAATATTTATACTTTAACAAAAGCATATGAAGAGAAATTAATTTCCTTAAATGATTTAAAAGATTATCACAAAATATATGAAGAATTTAGACAAAATGAAGTTTACCCAAGTTATTTGTATCAATTTGTAGGTAAAATCGTTTAGAGGTAAATTATGAAAACATCAAAAATCTTATTAATTATTCCTTTATCTTTATCATTAATGTCTTTTACAAATGCAAATAATAAGGAAAACACTTTTAATAAAGAAATAATTATTTCTTTAAAAGAAGGATC
>CAVKAB010000085.1:0-5739 GCA_963653985.1 Bacteroidaceae bacterium | reverse complement strand
CGCAAGAGCTTATCGTACCCTTCATAAAACATCTAAATAATATTAACTACCTAAAAGGTAGTTTTTATTTTGCTTTTTTGATACTAAAAATTCCTAGAAACTTAATTCTAGGAACATTTTTTAAAATAATGAAATAATTAAAGGGATAATATTTAATAATGTTACTAAAAAACTTCCCCATTCAAGCATTGCAAGATAGTTATATTTTGGTCTTGCAACAGTTTGATTATCAAATCTAGTCATTTTATACCATGTTTTATAGGTAGGATTAAATAAGAAAAATAACATTAAAATAATGTTTATACATATAAAAACAATATTTAATTTAATAGAACTATAAATAATAGTGTTATTATTACTTAAAAATAAAAATTCTAAAAAAGAAGTAAGTAAAGTAACAAATGCAGTAATAATTGCAAAGGATAAATGCAATCTTACATTACTCATTTTAATAAACATTAAGAAATTAAATGAAATAAGTGAAATAATTAATAAAATAACGATAAAATAGAAAACTACTCTTTCAGAATAAATAAGGAGGTAACTAATTAATCCACTTGCAATTAATACACTTCCAAGTATTTCAAGCCCTACATAAATATAAGATGATTTTAAATATCTTTTATATGGATTTAATTCGAATGGTAAATATTTTAAAGGATTGTATTTTTTACTACCTGTTTTTCTAAAAGGAAGAAACATTGATAAAAAATCACCAATTAAAATAATTGCACCAACAGTAACTAATACAATAAAAATTGTCATTAACGATTCTTTACTATACATTTTTAACCTCCTTTAATTTACTAA
This sequence comes from Bacteroidaceae bacterium, assembly GCA_963653985.1. GTDB lineage: Bacteria > Bacillota_I > Bacilli_A > RFN20 > CAG-826 > Onthovivens. The sequence continues at coordinate 4,929 of CAVKAB010000085.1, read as the reverse complement.
TAGATTCTTTACGATTTTTACTTTTAAAAATATAAGATCCACTTACTAAAATATCTACCCCATTTTTAATAACATCACTTGCAGTTTCATCATTAATTCCACCATCAACTTCAATTAAATAAGAATAATGGTTTTCTTCTTTTAATTTATTTAATAAATTTATTTTATTTAAAGAATTAGGAATAAATTTTTGACCTCCAAATCCAGGTTCAACACTCATTACTAAAACTAAATCTAAAAATGGTAAAAATTCTTTTATTTCTTCAACACTTGTAGAAGGTTTGATTGATAATCCAACTTTTACATTTGAATCTTTAATTTTTCTAATCAACGGAATAATTTCTTCTTCTTTAATCGCTTCATAATGAAAAGTAATAATATCAGCACCAGCTTTTACAAAATCTAAATAATATTTATTTGGATCTGTAATCATTAAATGAACATCTTTAATTAATGAAGTAGAATCTTTAATACAATTTAAAACATAACTTCCAAAAGAAATATTATTAACAAAATGTCCATCCATAACATCAAAATGTAAATAATCTACACCTTCTTCTTTTAAAGGTATAATTTCATCATTTAATTTTCTAAAATCCGCAGATAAAATTGAAGCTGCAACGAATACTTTTTTCATATTTATATTTTATAACAATTAATGTCTAATACCAAATAATCTAATTAAAAGAGGGGTAGATTTTTTCATTTGTTTTTTATTATTAAATAAATCTACAATATCATTTTTCATTTCAACTGCACTTTTATACCTTTTTTCTAAATCTTTATCAGTTGCTTTAAAAACAATATCTTCAACAAATTTAGGTAAAGTAGGCATATATTTTAAAGGTGAAGGGAAATCACATTGAACATGTGATAAGGCCACTTTTTCAATATTTTCATCATCAAAAGGTAAATATCCCGTAATAAGTTCAAAAAAAGTAACTCCTAAAGAATAAATATCACTTTGTTCATTAGCTTTCTTACCTTTTAAAACTTCAGGTGCAAGATATTGAACAGTTCCTAAAACTGTTTTCTTTTCATCAATGTTATTTTTACTATTTTTAATAATAGAAATTCCAAAATCATTTAATTTTAAAGTACCATCACTTCCATAAAATGCATTTTGAGGTTTAATATCTCGATGGATTATGTTTTTAGAATGTAAATAAATAACTGCATCTAAAAGTTGCATCATAATTAATAATGCTTCATATAAAGAAAAATATTTCTTGAATGCTAATGCATCTTTTAAAGTTTGACCTTTTTGAAATTCATTTACGATAAATAAACGATTATTATATTCTCCAAAATCATAAATTTTAACAATATTATAGTGATTTAAACTTGCTGCAATTCTTGCTTCATTTTCAAATCTTTTTATATTATTAGGATCTTTGATTGATTCTTCATTTAAAATTTTAATTGCAACACTTCTTCTAAAAATAATATCACGAGCTTCATAAACATCACTCATTCCACCATGTCCAATGCATTCTTTAATTTTGTATCTTTCTGATAAAAAATCACCTATTTTAATCATTAAAACACTCCCATAAAATACATGAAATATTGTCACTTCCACCATTATTATTAGCAATGTCTACAAGATTTTTAACTTTTTCATCACAAGAATAAGTTGTATTTAAATTAGCTTCAATATCATTTAAAGATACATTGTTATAAAGTCCATCACTACAAAGCATTAAACTTTCGCCTTTATAATCAAAAACTTTAATATCACAACTAAAAGAAGGATTCATTCCAACACAATTAGTTAAATAATGTCTTTTTGGATGAGTTAAAGCTTCTTCTTTAGTAATTAAACCTGATCTTAAAAGATAATTTACGTAAGTTTGATCATCACTAATTTGATTTAATTTTCTATTTTGTAAGATATAGCATCTGCTATCACCAACATTAAGTAAAACAAATTTTGATTTAATAATTAATACACAAACAAGCGTTGTACCAATTCCATGAAAATCTGGATGCATAGCTTGATAATCAAAAATAAGTTTATTGATTTTTTTACCTTCCTTTAAAAGCCAAGCATATCCATCAACAAATGAGAAAAATCCTTTTTTACTAGAAAAGTCGCTCACTAAAGTAGACATAGCAAGCTTTGAAGCATAACCACCATTTTTAACTCCACCAATTCCATCACATACTGTTAAAAGTACATTTCCACATTGATTAATGAGACCTTTTACTTCATCCTCATTTGTTTTTCTAACTCTTCCAATGTCACAAGCACTAGAAAAGTGTCCATTAAATTTTCTTTTCATTTTTTGCTCTTAATTGACCACAAGCTGCATCAATATCAGTACCAAATTCTTTTCTAATTGTAGCAGTAACATTGTTTTTTGTTAATTCATCTAAAAAATCATGAACTCTTTCACTTCTTTCATATTTAAGTTCATTAATTGGATTATAAGGAATTAAATTAACGTACGCTAAAGTACCTTTAATTAATTTTGCAAGTTCTCTTGCATTCTCTCTAGAATCATTAATATTTTTTAATAAAATATATTCAAAAGTAACTCTTCTTTGAGCAACTTTTTCATAATATTTAACTGCATCCATTAATTCTTCCATATTGTATTTTAAAGAAATAGGCATAATTTTATGTCTAATTTCATCATTTGGAGCATGTAAAGAAATTGCTAAATTAATTTGCAATCCTTCATTAGCGTATCTTCTAATTCCATCAACTAATCCACATGTTGAAACAGTAATATGTCTTGCTCCAATTGCAAATCCATAAGGATGATTTAAAATTCTAACGAAATCTAAAACATTATCATAATTATCAAATGGTTCACCTGTTCCCATTACAACAATATGAGTAACTCTTTCATTGTTACCTTCTTCTTTTAAAAGTTCATCAAGTACTAAAATTTGACCAACCATTTCAGAAGTTTCTAAATTTCTTTTTTTCTTTAAAAAACCAGATGCACAAAAAGCACAACCCATGTTACATCCAACTTCACTTGAAACACATGCAACATTTCCATAGTTATAACGCATTAAAACAGTTTCAACTAAACTTTCATCACTCATTTTTAAAAGTAACTTAATTGTGCCATCTTTACTTAATTGTTTCTTAAAAATTTGAGGTCTTTCTAATGTGAATTCATTTTGTAAAGTTTCTCTAAATTTTAAAGAAACATCACTCATTTTATTGAAATCTGTTTCTCTTCTTTCATAAATCCACTTAAAAAGTTGAGTAGCACGATATTTCTTTTGATCGTACTCATTCATTAATAATTCTTCTAATTTTTCTAATTTATAATTATATAAATTTTTCATTATTTTCTCCTAACGATGAAATAATAAAATAAAGAATCTTCTTTCTTTAAAGGTAAATAAAGTTCTTCTTTTACTAATTCGAATTCTTCTTTATAAGTAGATAAAAGATGTTCTTTTATTTTTGTAGTTTCCTTTTGATTAATTGTTGGAACATAATAAATAAAATATCCACCATTTTTAACATTTTTAGCTAATTCAATAACTTCTTTTTCTTCTTTTGTAATATATTCATACAATTTATTTGAATCTAATAAAATTCCATATTCAGGATTTCTTCTAAATAAGTCAAAATTGCTACATTTTGGAGAATACATAATTAAATCTTCTCCTTCAATTGAATATGTTCTAATTGCACTAGCACTTAAATCAAAAATATGGAAATTCCTTTTTTTAAATTTTCTAATCTTATCAAATACTAAATAATTACTTTCTGCATTTGAAGTAACAAAACTAAATTCAGAATCTTCTCTATAAAACTTTTTAATAAAATCAAAAACAACATTATCGTTTGAATCACTAAAAAAAGTTAATTTAGAAAATGGTAAAATTTCAACATCTTTAAATATATTTTTAATATCTTTTTGAGTTAAATACAAAACATTTTCAAAAACAAGTTTTTCTTTCTTTGAAGTTTTATCTAAAGAATAAAGATATAAATCTTCTTCAATTTTATTAAAATTTTCTAAATCTTTTGAATGTTCAATCTCTTTTTCAAAATTAATTGATAAATATTGTGAAGGCATTGATGATAAGGTTTTAAAAACTAATAACCCATCTTCTTTGCCATATTGATTTAAAATTAATTTAATAAACCAAGTTGGTAAATTAAATCTAATTGAAGCATGTTCAATAGAATTTTTCTTAATTTTTTTAAATTCATATTTTCTTTTTAAAGAAATTAAATTATCTAAACTTATTTTTAATTCATCACCATTAATAAATTTCAAACCATTTAATTCATCAAAAAGTGATTTTAATAATTCATTATCATCAACAATATGCTTAAAAGCGTTATTAATGAAAGTTAACCCAATTAAAATTCCGAATCTAGAATTTTCATTAATGTCATTTTCTTTTAAAAAATGCTTAATTAAAAAATAGTTCCTAAAATACATTCCTGTTAAAGAAGAAACTTTATTTTTATCAAATTTATCTAAAAATTTGCATTCTTCTTTTAAGCTTTGTAAAAAATTAACTTTTTCATTAATAACTTTATCAACAACTTTTATAGAAATTTCAATAAGCTCCATATCTATTTCTTCTCTTTTAATTCTTCAAGTTTTTCTTCAAAACCTTCAAATGCATTTCCTAAATATACTCTTTCATCATGATGATGTTCGTGGCATGCAGGATCATTACATTCATCTTCATGTTCAATTTCTTCATCATTTTCTTCATTTTCTGCAAAAACTTCATTCTTTTCGTTAATATATCGAGGATAATCATTATTTAATTCAACATAATGAGAATGTGAATGATAATATCTAAAAATGACTTCGAAATGAAGTGTTACTTTATTTAAATATAATTTGAATAATTCTATAAATTTCTTTTCTAAAAATTCTAATTCATGTGGCATATCAACATAAATTAAAGCGTACCAATCATCTTGTTCTACTC
>CAVKAB010000084.1:0-5840 GCA_963653985.1 Bacteroidaceae bacterium | reverse complement strand
TTGGTGAAAAAATATCATCAATACCAAAGAATTTATGTAATTCTAAGTGTGTCCAATGGTAAAGTGGATTACCAACTGTATATGGAACAGTTTCTGCCCATTTCATAAATTTTTCTTTCTTTGGAGCGTTTCCTGTAATAAATTCTTCACTTACACCATTATTACGCATTGCTCTCCATTTGTAGTGATCTCCAAAATGTCCTTCAACTAACCAAATATCAGTTGCACTATCAAATTTACGATCTTCATAAATTTCTTTAATTGGTAAATGACAATGATAATCGTAGATTGGCATTTTTTCTGCATAGTTGTGATATAAAACTTTTGCAGTTTCAGTTTCTAGTAAAAAATCTTTTCCTAAAAATTCTTTCATATTTATTTTCCTTCCTTTAATATTTCTGAATAAGCCATAAAGTAAGGTGCAACACCTTTAACTTCATTTTCGCTTATTTTTTCACTGTAATAATATGCTCTAGATCCATTTCTCTTTTCGTTATCAAGTCCTGCAACTTGACAAATTCCTCCAAGAGCATAGTGATTAGGGGAATCTTCTCTTAAATATCTTTTAGTAATATTATTAAACATAGTATTACCTAAAATCTTATATCCATCATCAATTAATCCAAGTCGATTAGCTTTAAGTAATGAATAACACATCATAGCACTTCCACTAGTTTCAAGATAATTTCCTTCATCTTCTGGATGATCAATGACTTGATATAACATAGTATATTCTTTATCTAAATATGGAATTAATCCATCAACACATTCTTTATAAATATTTAATAATTCTTTACTTGCAAAATGGTCTTTACCTAAGATTTCAATGATATCAACAATTGCCATCATATACCATCCACAAGCTCTACTCCATGAGTTTTCACTTTTACCATCAACTTTAGAAGCCCATTGCATGATTTTTTGTTCATCATATGCATGAACATATAAATGACGTTTTTCATCATAAAGATATTTTCTTACATTTCTAAATTGATTTAATGTATCTTCAATAACTTTATCATTTCCTCTTTTTAAACCTTCAATGATATAGAAAGGTTGAGCCATATAAAGTCCATCCATCCAAACTTGGAAAGGATATCTTGCTTTATGGAAGAAATTTCCACATTTACATCTTGGTTGTTCTTCTAGTTGAGAATAGAAAATTTCAATTGCTTTTTTATATTTTTCTTTCTTTGTTAAGTCATATGCCCAAGGGAGTACAAATGCTGCTTGGCAATCATCAGTAGAATAATCTGATTTTGGATATCCTAAAGCGTTACCATCTTCATCAATAAATCTATCTAAATAATTTAAAATGAAATCTTTATAACAATCTTTTTTAGTTGCAGTATATAAATCTAATGTAGCTTTTAATAAAATACCATCTTCATAACACCATCTTTTAGCTTTATAAGGAACAAATTCCTTATAATATTGTTTTACAAATTCTTCAACCATATTCTCTCCTTATATAAAATAGTCTGGATATCTTTTAATTACTGATTCCATCCCATCAAATCCACGCCTTAAGTGATCTTCATTTACTGCTTGTGATTTCTTTAAATCACCTGCTTTTAAATATTCAACAATTAATAGATGTGCTTTATAAATTTCTTTAACATCTTCATTTTCTCTTAAATTCGCCATTATTCTAGCGCGATTTAATGGAGTTGTAAATTCATACATGTAATTCCATACGCTTTCCTTGCCAGCAAGAATGAAAAACATTTTATGGAATTTGTTATCATTTTCATAAAGTAATCTAGATTTTTCAATTGATGAATCCATATCAATAATCTTTTTTTGTTCTTCTAGTATCTTATCTAAAACTTCAAAATTTTCTTTAGTTAATTTACCAATAATTTGGGAATAAATATAACCTTCAGTAGCAATTCTAATATCCATTGAATCATAAATGCTTTTGATATCGATTTTACTAACAAAGGTCCCTCTTTTAGGTTTAACTTCAAGTAAACTATCTTTACAAAGTCTTGCAATTACTCCTCTTACTGGGGTTCTTGATTGATTAAATCTTTTAACTAAATCTTCTTCAGTAATTTTAGTACCAGGTACTATTTCACAATTAATTATTTCTTCTTTTAGTACGTTATAAATCATTTTCGCTACCTAAATCATATTTCTCATAAAGGTAAATTAAGAATCTAGTTAATAAAATATTTTTACCGTTCTTTAAATTTATATCGCTTAATTGAGAAAATCTAGAAATTCTATAATTAATTGTGTTTCTATGAGTAAATAAAAATTCACTAGTGTATTGGACCGATTCTTCAAGGTCTATATACGCTTTAGCAGTATCAAAAATGTATTTATTAACGTTTTTAAACACATCTTTAACAAATTCTAAATCTAGTGAATCATCTTTATATTCTTCAAGTAATAATTCATATAATGAAAGATAACCTGAACTATTTGAATGTAAAACAAGTAGTAAAGATTCCTTGTAAAAAGGAACCTCTACAATAAGGAGTTGTTGTAAATTTAAATCATTTTTAATTGTATTGATAGATACACAAAGTTTAATAAATAAACTCTTATCTAATTCACTAACTTTAATAACTTTATCATTGACTTTTGATAATTCAACATTTTCGTGGATAATCAAAAATATATACTTTTTAAGTAAGTCTAAATTAGTAAATGTTTCATCTACAATAATGTATGATTTAATATAACTACTCATCCTTAACCTTCTTAACTTCGTGGAGTTCTACACGTTCTCCAACATTTCCTTTTAATGTAACATTTTTTAAATTTAATGTATCAACATTGTAGCAAACAAAGCCTTTTTTAGAACATTCTTCTGCAAAAGACATCATTACTGGTTTGCCACATTTAGCATCTTTATTAAATTCAAAACTTGAATCAATAATATTAACTTCCTTAATAAATTTTTCTGGTAATCCATAGAAATATCCTGCAGCATATTCACAATTTGTAGCGTGAATATTTGAGAATGTGAATTTACCTAAATAAGGAGTTCTGCTATCTACTGGTAATTTTTCTTTAGTATAAACATATTCTGTTTTTCCATCAGGATCACAGAAATAGAACATGTTCATTGTAATTGGAGTTAAAACTCCATCCATTTTAATATTATCAAAGAAGATGTTATCAATTTGACAAATATCGCCTCTTCCTCTTCTAACTTTAATTCTTAATCCACGGTCTGTATGATCAAAGAAGCATCTATCACATTTTAAATCTGATAATCCACGTGAAATTTCACTTCCTAAAACAACACCACCATGTCCATATTGCATCCAGCAATTTCTAATTGTAATATGTTCACTCTTTTGATTATATTTTCTACCTAAATCAAGTTTTCCTGATTTAACAGCAATACAATCATCTCCAACTGAGAAATGAACACCAATAATATCACAATTTACAACAAATTGAGGATCGATACCATCTGTATTAGGACTATCTTTAGGATTTTCAATATAAATATCATAAATTCCTAAGTTCTTAACAAAGTATGGATGAATTGTCCAAGAAGGTGAATTTTTAACATTAATACCTTCTAAAACAATATTTTCTGAATTATTAATAAAAATTAAATGTGGTCTAACATATGGTTTATTTTTAACATCAATCCACCAAGGTCCAAATTGAGCTTGACCATTAATTGTACCTTCACCAACTAAGAATGTATTTTTACAATCAAAGAAATTAATAATTGAAAGCATCATTGGAGAAGCAACACCTTCCCAAATTCCTCTTTCTTTAAATTCTCCATCAACAAATTCGTTAGCAGGAATAAAATCGTAATCTTTAGGATTTGTATTTCCTAAAATGGTAGCACCCTTTTTGAGGTAAATTGTTAAATCACTTTTGAATTTTAAACTTGTAATAAAATAAGTTCCTTCTTCAAATACAAGTAATGATCCTTTTTTACAAGAATCAATTAATTTTTGTAATTCTTCAGTAACATTAACTTCTCCATTATTACAAATCCCTTTTGTAGTAACTATTTCGCTTACAGGTTTTGTTTTAAAATTGTAAGTTTTTTCGTTAACATTAATTTGATATTCTGTATCAGGATTTAAATCATAAACTGAAAAACAGTTTGTTTTGTTATTTGTAATAACTTCTTTACCATTAATATAAACATTAAATGGTTTTGGTGCAAAATATGCATCGTTATTTTCAAGTTCAAATGTTGCACTAACAGGAGAAATAAATAATGTTTTCATAATTAACCTCTACTTTTTATTTTCTTTGTTAACTTTTATTTTATTAACAATTAATTTAATTAAATACTTGATACCAAGTAATAAACTATCTACAGCTAAAGCAAGTAAACCTTGAGTTAAAGGCTCTTGAAATAACCAAATTGAATCACCATATATACTTACACAAGCAATTGCAATGTATGCTGTAATAAAGAATACTGCTAATTCAAATACTATATTAATTAATACTGACCAAATTTTCTTTGACTTATAAATAATATAGTTATCATGTTGATTAGGTTCATCTTCCATCATTAAAAGTAAATTACCATACATGAAGTCAAATACAACTCCACCAATTAATCCACCAATAATAGCAAGATTTTCTCCTCCAACACTTAATCCCATTCCAACAAAGAAGAATAATGCTCCGTAAAACCAATATTTTAAGAATACTGCCTTTACTCCATATGGGATTTTTTGAAAGAAGCTAGTTTTTTGATAACTAGCTATTTCTTCATTCTTTTGTTTTTCTTCTTGTGATTTATTTTTCTTCATTTTGGACAGTTGAATCTTCATTTAACTTAACTTCATTAAATGAAATTTTCTTTAATGCTTTTTGTACAAATGGAGCAGTTGCAACAACAACACCAGTAATTAAACTTAAAATAATATGAGTCATTAATAATACTTTAGTTTGTTGTGCATATTGAATATATTGCTTAATAACTAAATCAGTAGGTTTAGCAATTTCAGCTAATTGTTCATCATACAAGTTAATGCTATTTGCTTTATAAACGAACAATAATAAAACAATATTAATTGCCCATAAAACAAAGAAAATTATTAACATATGAACTGGTCTCTTTTCACCATATTTATTTAAAGAGTATTGTAAATATGCAACACTATATAAAATTGTAAATAAAGTGATGATAAATAAGAAAATACAGTTATATGGCCAGAATGTTGCGAAAATATTCTTTAAAAATTCTGGCATTGCATTTGCTATTGCATTTGCTGAGTTAACACTTGAGAAGTTAACATCAAGTCTAGAGAATGCAGGTGAGAAAATGAATAACGAACATAAGAATTGTAAGCAACAAATAAATACGAAAATTAATGGGACAGTATAATAATTTCTTTTTAAAGCGATTGCTTTCTTTCTAAACCAGAATTTAAATCCTTTTTTCATATCTTATACCTCCTATCTAATTCTATTTGTTGTTTCTTCATCAAAGAAACAAATTAATTCTTGATCGAAACCAACAACTAAAGTTTCACCAGCTTTTGTATCAAGCCATCCTGGAAGTTTTAATTTTAAGTTTTGATCACCACTATGACATAAGAATAATGTTGCACTTCCTAAATGTTCAACTAAATCAATTTTGAATTTTAAATCGCCATCTGGTGTTGAGTGTTCTGGTCTAATACCACAACAAACTTTTTTACCAAAGTAGCCATTTTTCTTTAAGAGTTCAGCTCTCTTTTCATCTAATTTAAATTTAATATCACCTTTAACAAAGTAACCATCTTCTGTAACTTCACCATGAATGAAATTCATTGGAGGGTTACCAATAAATGAAGCAACGAATACGTTATTAGGATCTGAGTAAATTTCCATTGGAGTACCAATTTGTTGAA